>JAUWBJ010000059.1 GCA_030605095.1 Candidatus Omnitrophota bacterium
AGAAATCACAAGGGAACTTAAGGCTATTTTTGAAGATAGCAAGATACAGAAAATCGGGCAGAACATAAAGTATGATTTGTTAATCCTTAAAAATATGGGTATCGCGGTAAAGGGTATCGAATTTGACACCATGGTCGCGTCGTATCTTTTAAACCCCTCTAAATCAAACCATAATCTCAAGGATATCTCATTGGAATATCTGGCCCGGCCGATGAGCTCGATTGAAGAGCTGATAGGGAAGGGCAAGAAAGCTATAACCATGGATAAGGTGGATCCCCGGAAGGTGCGGGACTACAGCTGTGAAGATAGCGATGTGACGTTTAGCCTGAAGGCTTGCCTTGCGAAGAAATTAAGGGAGAAAAATCTTGATGATTTATTCTTTAATGTGGAAATACCCCTTATCGATGTATTGGTTGATATGGAATGGCACGGCGTGAGCGTGGACGCGGGGTATCTGGCGGGTCTCTCGAAAGATATAGGTAAGGATATCACCTCCTCCGAGAAAAATATTTATGCACTCGCGGGAGAGACGTTTAACATAAACTCTCCAAAGCAGCTTCGTGTTATTCTCTTTGAGAAATTAAAGATGCCCATAATAAAGAAGATAAAGACCGGCGCCTCGACCGATGAGGGGGTATTGAGAGTGCTATCCGAAAAAGAAGAATTGCCGAAAGAAATTTTGCGCTATAGGGAACTCGCAAAACTAAAGTCAACCTATGTCGATAACCTGCCGGCTCTGGTAAATGGCCGTACCGGCCGGATACACACATCCTTCAACCAAACCGTTACCGCTACGGGGAGGCTTTCATCGAGCAAACCGAACCTGCAGAACATCCCGATAAAAACCCAGTTGGGCAGGAAGATCAGGAGGGCCTTTATCGCGAGAAACAAAAGCGATTTGATATTATCAGCGGATTATTCGCAGGTGGAACTGCGTATTCTGGCCCATCTTTCCGGTGATAAAAATTTAATAAGCGCTTTTGCGGGAGACAGGGATATACATAAGTTTACCGCCTCTTTAATCTATGGCATGGAAGAAAAAGATATAACGGGCGAAATGCGCCAGGCGGCTAAAACCGTAAACTTCGGCATTATCTACGGGATGAGTGCCTACGGCTTATCACGGGATTTAGGTATCGATGTTCGAGAAGCATCTAAATTTATCGAGGCGTATTTTGAACGTTACCCGGATGTAAAGGATTATTTGGAAAAAGAAAAGAGGAAGGCCAGGAAAAACGGATTTGTAACCACTATTCTCGGAAGGCGGCGTTATATACCGGAAATCAATAGTTCAAACATAGCGGTGAGGAATTTTGCCGAACGTACCGCAATAAATGCCCCCATTCAGGGTTCCGCCGCCGACCTCATCAAACTTGCCATGATAAGCATACACCGCTTACTCGATGGCTTTGATGCCAGGATGATTTTACAGGTGCACGATGAATTGGTTTTTGAGGTTGGCAAGAAAGCGTTAGAGAAATTTGCCAGAAGGGTGAAGGATAAAATGGAGAATGTGATGAATTTTAAACTTCCTATCAGGGTAGATTTGGAGTCCGGCAGGAACTGGCTTGATATGGAAAGGCTCGCGATATGACGCTTGTCGGCGTAACCGGCGCTTTCTGTACGGGTAAGACAACCGTTTGCGCCTTTTTCAGAAAACTGGGCGCCCATGTTATCGACACAGACAAAATTGTTCATCGGTTATACAAGAAAGATAAAAAAATCAGAAACGCCATACTAAAAAATTTTGGAAGAATTGTTTTTACGTCCAGCGGTGAAGTCGACAGAAAGAAGCTCGGCAAAATCGCGTTTAGGAATAGAAGAAACCTCAATAAACTATGCGGCATTGTCCACCCGGAAGTAATAAAAGAAATAAAAGAAATGATGAGGCTCTCAAAGAAATTCATTATTGTTATAGACGCGCCGCTATTAATAGAAGCGGATTTGCAAAGAGAAGTTGATTATATTGTGGTAGTTAAGGCCGGCCTCAAGAAACAGGTTGAGCGAGGTGCCCGGAGAGGGTTCAAAAAACACGATTGTTTAGCGAGGCGAAGACTGCAGCTCTCTTTACGGGAAAAAATAAAATATGCGGATTTTGTAATAGACAATAACCGTTCGAGAGAATATACGAAGAAAGAGGTACGGAGGGTATGGAAGTCGTTAACAAGGAGGTAGTAAAAATGGATAATATCGATATCGAAAAATTAAAAGAGATGACTATGACCGAATTAAACAAGATTGCAAGGGGCCTGAAGATTAACAGTATAAGCGGCCTTAAGAAGCAGGAGCTTATTTTCAAAATCCTGCAGGGAAAAGCAGAGAAGGAGGGATTAATTTTCGGGCAAGGGGTATTAGAGATTCTTTCCGACGGCTTCGGCTTTTTAAGAAGCCCGAAGTATAATTACCTTCCGTGCCCGGATGATATTTATATCTCGCCGTCGCAGATAAGGAAGTTTAACCTGAGGACAGGCGATACGGTAAGCGGGCAGATCAGGCCGCCCAAAGAGGGGGAAAGGTATTTTGCCCTTCTCAAGGTAGAGGCGGTGAACTTTGAAAATCCCGAGAGCGCAAGGGATAAGATTCTTTTTGACAATTTAACGCCTCTTTATCCTAACGAGAGATATGTGCTGGAGACAACGCCGGAGGAAATTTCCATGAGGATAATGGACTTCTTAACACCGGTAGGAAAGGGGCAACGGGGAATGGTGGTTGCGCCGCCTTACAGCGGGAAAACCGTTCTCCTGCAGAAATTCGCAAACAGCATAACGACAAATTACCCTGATACCATTTTGATGATTCTCCTGATAGATGAAAGGCCGGAAGAGGTTACGGATATGATAAGGTCCGTTAAGGGCGAGGTTATAAGTTCCACCTTCGACGAGCCGGCAGAAAGGCATCTTCAGGTGGCGGAGATGGTTTTGGAAAAAGCAAAAAGGCTGGTTGAGCACAAAAGAGACGTTGTGATACTTTTGGACTCCATAACGCGCCTGGCAAGGGCTTATAACGCGGTTATGCCGCATTCCGGGAAAATTCTTTCGGGCGGCGTGGATTCAAACGCTTTGCACAAACCGAAAAGGTTCCTTGGCGCAGCGCGAAATATAGAAGAAGGCGGTTCCCTCACAATTATAGGGACAGCCCTCATAGATACCGGTTCCAGAATGGATGAAGTTATATTTGAGGAGTTTAAAGGAACGGGAAATATGGAATTGCAGCTGGATAGGACCCTTTTTCAAAAAAGGATTTATCCGGCCATTGATATCAAGAAGTCAAACACGAGAAAAGAAGAGCTTCTCGTTGGCGATGATGAGCTGAAGAAGGTATGGCTGATGAGAAAGGTCCTTAACGACCTCAATTCCGTAGAGGCGATGGAACTTCTAATCGAGAAATTGAAAAAGACAAAGTCAAATAAAGAGTTCTTAAAGACTATGAACAAGTGAAATGAGGTCATGATTTACGGAGGCGATAGCCGACGTAAGTCATATGGCCGAATTTCATCCTGAGGTACCGAAGGTGCCGAAGGATCTCAATATTTGAGATTGCTTCGGCGCCTACGGCGTCTCGCAATGACGAAAGGAAGAATATCATGAAAGACAAGATTCACCCCCAATACAAAGAAACAACGATAGTGTGCGCTTGCGGAGAGACTATCCACACAAGGAGCACCAAACAGAACATCCACATTGAGATATGCTCGAAGTGCCATCCCTTTTTTACGGGCAGGCAGAAGCTTGTCGATTCAGCAGGCAGGGTTGATAAATTCTTGAAACGATACGAGAAGAAACAAAAACCGAAAATCAAGACTAAAGTTCGGAAACCAAAAACAAAAGAAGATGTTTAAAGAATTAGAAGAAAAATTAAGAAGATTTGAAGAGCTTCATAAGTTAGTCGCAGACCCTGATGTTATCTCCAATCCCCGGGAGTATAAAAAATACGCCAAGGAGCTCTCCTCCCTTCAGAAGGTCGTCCCTAGATATGGCGAATATAAGAAGGCCTCGGATGAGATATCTTCTCTTGAAAAGATTATTGAGGAGAAGCGCGATGAGGAAGAGTTTTTGAAATTGGCAGAAGAAGAATTAGCTCTTTTAAAAAGCAAAAAACAGGCGCTCGAAAAAGAATTAAATGAACTCCTGACCGAAAAACAAGAGGATGTCGCCAGGAACATCATTATGGAGATACGCCAGGGGACCGGCGGGATCGAAGCTAGCCTGTTTGCGCAGGATTTATTTCGAATGTACTCAAGATACGCCGCTAAGAGGGGCTGGAAGATTGAGGTTATGTCAACGAGTTTGACAGAGAAGGCCGGCTTTAAGGAAATTATATTTTCGGTGTCAGGCGAAAACGCCTATGCCAGGCTGAAATATGAAAGCGGCACCCATCGGGTACAGCGTGTTCCGCTGACAGAGGCGAGCGGCAGGATACACACTTCGGCGGCGACAGTTGCGGTGCTACCTGAGGCCGAGGATGTTGATGTGGAGATAAAACCGCCGGATTTAAAGATAGATGTGTTTAGGGCGGGCGGCAAAGGGGGCCAGCACGTGAACGTTACTGACTCGGCGGTGAGAATTACCCACTTACCTTCAGGGCTTGTTGTGAGTTGTCAGGATGAAAGGTCTCAGCATAAGAATAAAGCAAAGGCCATGAGAGTGCTGAGGGCCAGGCTTCTGGATAAAACCAAGCGTGACCGGCAAAAGAAGATATCCGCGGACAGGAAGATTCAAATCGGCTCGGGCGACAGGTCCGAGAAGATAAGAACTTATAATTTTCCCGGTAGACGGGTTACAGACCACAGGATAGGATTTACTATACATAAATTGGAAAGCGTTTTAGACGGGGAACTTGATGCGGTTATAAATGCGCTTGTAGAAGCTGATAGAAAAGCGAGATGAAGATGGCATACTTTTTAGACTTTGAACTTGAGACGGAAGGTTTAACATTCCATCCTCGTCCCGAGACCGAGCTTTTAGTAGGAAAAGCGGTTGAGCTTGTTTCGAAGGTGAATAGCCGCATATTAGATATCGGCACGGGATGCGGAAATATCGCAATAAGTTTAATAAAATATCTTCCTTCAAGTAGAATAACCGCTTTAGATATTTCCGATACAGCGCTTCGCGCTGCCAAAGAAAACGCTAAAAAATACGGCGTAGAAGAGGGGATTGAATTCGTCAAAAGCAATTTATTTGAAAACATAAAAGGGCGATACAAGGCTTTTTTTGATTTAATAATTTCAAATCCACCGTATATTTCACTCGAAGAATTTTCTTCACTTCCGGAGAAAGTGAAAGGCGACCCTTACCTCGCCCTTTACGGCGGAATAGACGGTATGGATTTTTATAGAAAAATTGTAAAAGAAGCGCCTCTCTATTTGAAAAGAGGCGGAATTTTATTAATGGAAATTGGCTATAACCAGTCAGCGGCCGTAAAATATATGTTGGATTCTTCAGGCGTTTTTAAGGATGTAGAAATTTATAAAGATTATTCCGGTATAGACAGGATTATAAAAGCGCATAAAAATGGATAAATTAATCATAGAGGGCGGCAAACCCCTTAAAGGTACCCTCACTATAAGCGGCGCTAAGAACGCTGCGCTCCCCATAATGGCAGCGTCTTTATTGACAGACGATACCTGTGTAATAAATAATGTCCCGGCACTGCGCGATGTTGATACGATGGTCAAGATATTGCGCGCCCTGGAAACGAAAGTGGATAGAAAAAAGGGAAGCACCGTCGTTATAAAAGGGCCTTGCAGGAAGGTCAAAGCTATTTATAACCTTGTGAGCACCATGAGGGCTTCTGTATGTGTCCTGGGGCCCCTGGTTGCAAAAGAGCATGTTGCAGAGGTTTCCTTTCCGGGCGGCTGCATCATCGGGCCTCGGCCTATCGATTTGCATTTAAAAGGCCTGGAAGCCCTGGGGGTAGAAATAAAGATAAAATCCGGTTACATCATAGCGAAGGCCCGGAAATTGAAAGGGGCAAAGATTTATCTGGGAGGGCACTTCGGCTCCAGTGTTTTAGCTACAGCTAATACAATGATGGCTGCCACTCTGGCAGAGGGGGTAACAGTCATAGAAAATGCGGCTTGCGAGCCGGAGATAGTAGACCTTGCAAATTTTTTGATTTCAATGGGCGCAAAGATTGAAGGGTATTCGACGCCGACTATAAGGATAAAAGGAGTAAGGAAGCTTCACGGCACAAATTACAATATAATTCCGGACCGCGTGGAGGCGGGGACTTATATGCTGGCAGGCGCTATCACCGGCGGCGAGGTCTTTCTCAAAAATGCGGAACCCGGGCACCTTCTGGCTGTTATAGACAAGTTGCGCGAATGCGGCGTAAAAATCACAGAGTTTAAAGACGGTATTAAGGTAAAAAGAAGAGTAGCGAGGAGCATAAAACCCACGACCGTTACGACATTGCCATATCCCGGCTTTCCTACGGATATGCAGGCGCAGATAATGAGCCTTCTCTGTTTAGCCGATGGCATAAGCGTGATAACGGAAAAAATTTATCCGGAAAGATTTATACATGTAAGCGAACTCGGCCGAATGGGAGCCCATATTTTGCTCGAGGGCCCGAACGCCATCATAAGGGGCGTAAAGGCCTTGAGCGGCGCGGATGTTATGGCTTCGGATTTGAGGGCATCTGCCGGCTTAGTGCTTGCAGGCCTTGTTGCAAAGGGCAAGACCCAAATTCACAGGATATACCATTTGGACCGCGGATATGAGAGGTTGGATAAAAAACTTTCAAGCGTAGGCGCGAGGATTTGGAGGGAAAAGGAATAAAGGAGGGCATAATGGCAGTAGTTTTGAGACTGAAAAGAATGGGCTCAAACAAGAAACCTTTTTATAGGATAGTGGCTACAGAAAGAAGTAGCCCCCGAGACGGGCGTTTTATAGAGGAAATCGGATATTATGACCCCAAGAAAAATCCCGCTATCATTAAGATTAATAAAGAGCGGGCGCTCTACTGGTTGAAAAATGGCGCAACGCCATCCGTAACAGTTAAGAGCCTACTTAAAAAACAAAAAATTAAGTAATGCGAATAGATATCCTTACATTGTTCCCAAAGATGTTCGAAAACGTGCTGAATGAATCCATGCTTAAAATTGCGCGGAAAAAGAAAAAGGTGGCTGTAAAGGTGCACAATTTAAGAGATTGGACTTGCGACAGGCACAAAACAGCTGACGATAAGCCGTATGGCGGCGGTTCCGGTATGATTTTAAAGATAGAACCCCTGTATAGAGCGTTGGTAAGCCTCCTGGGAGAAAATAGAGTAAAAAAGCTGGGAGAGAAAAAGGGTGTTAAGAAGAATATGAAAATAGTCTTGTTAACGCCGAGGGGTAAAAAATTTAACCAGAAAATAGCGAAAAAATTATCGAAGCTGAAACATATTATACTCATATGCGGGCATTACGAGGGAATCGACGAGAGGATACACGCGCTTGTTACGGATGAGATATCGATAGGGGATTATATAATGACAGGCGGGGAAATACCCGCGATGGCGGTATTAGACGCCGTAATGAGATTGATACCAGGGGTTTTAGGCGATAGCGCGTCCTTAAAGCACGAATCTTTTGAAAATAATCTGCTCGAGTATCCTCAGTATACAAGGCCGCGTGAATTTGAAGGGATGAAAGTCCCGAAAGTTTTATTAAGCGGCAATCACAAAGCGATTGATGCATGGCGCAAAAAAGAATCTTTAAAAAGAACAAAAGAAGTGAGGGGTGACTTGTTATGGAAAAGATAAAGATAGGCGATACCGTACGCGTGTATGTCAAGATAAAGGAAGAAGACAAGACCAGAATCCAGGTCTTTGAAGGCGTCGCGATAAAAAGAAAGGGGTCGGGAACCAACGCCACATTTACGGTGCGGAGAATCTCTTATGGCGAAGGCGTAGAAAGAACATTTCCGCTCCATTCGCCCGCCATTGAGAAGATAGAGGTAAAAAAGAAGGGCTCTACCAGGCGCGCGAAATTATATTACCTTAGAAAAAGGAAAGGCAAGAAATTTGCTCTACCACGAGCGGAAGGCGCATAAGCGCGGTTTCAGATATATCGCAGGTATAGACGAAGCAGGCCGCGGCCCTGTAGCAGGGCCTGTGGTAGCCGCATCTCTTATCCTGAGACAGACA
>JAUWBJ010000024.1 GCA_030605095.1 Candidatus Omnitrophota bacterium
AATGCCGCTTCTACAAACTCCCTGACAGAATGTGTTTCTCCTGTAGCAACTACATAATCATCGGGCTCACTTTGTTGAAGCATAAGCCACATTGCCTCTACAAAATCAGGCGCATACCCCCAATCTCTTCTCGCTTCCAGATTACCCAATCTTAGCTCTTTAGCCAGTCCCGTTTTGATTCTGGCAACCCCCATGCTGATTTTTCTTGAAACAAATTCAAAGCCACGACGGGGAGACTCGTGATTAAAAAATATACCGCTGCAGGCAAAAATATTATAAGCTTCGCGGTAATTTTGAGTTGCATAAAAACCTGCTGCCTTGGAAATTCCATAAGGAGAACGCGGATGAAAATGGGTATTTTCGTTCTGGGGTGTTTCTTTCACCAAACCAAACATCTCGCTGGATCCTGCAAAATAAAATTTGCATTTAGGCGCTCTTTGTTTGATCGCAAAAAGCAGGTACAAAGCCCCATTTATATTGGTATTAATTGTGGAAAACTCATCGTTAAAAGAGTAACTTACAAAACTTTGTGCGCCCAAATGATAACATTCATCGGGCTTGATTTTCTCCACTATATTGAATACGCTGGCGTAACTTTCTAAAGAACCCGAATGCAATGTGATTTTATCCAATATATGTTTAATCCTCCGCAATCTATGTTCCGGGTCTTCTAACGCCACCCGCCTTACCAACCCGTGCACTTCATAGTTTTTCTCTAATAAAAATTCCGCTAAGTAGGACCCGTCTTGACCGGTAATACCCGTAATCAATGCCTTTTTCACTTTTCCTCCTTGATAGATTTTTTAACCACAGTTTTTTATAAATTTTCCTTTTTCTATTATTATCTTAAGTATAGTGCTGATCGTCACAAAAATAAAGAGGATTGTTGGACACTTTTATTACCATAATCCCAGCTTTTCCATTAAACTTCTGACAAAATATTTCGTCTGCAGCGAATATTTATATAAAAAATATGTAAATAGAAAATAAATGCCTATACAGAAAGTAGGCATGGTTTTTCTTTTTTGCCTATTTATAATCTCAAAAATGCCGTAGGAACCCAACATTATAATATATCCATCAATGGGCATTCGATAACGCGGCGTCCCGGGAAACAATAAAACAAAAGATGTAAAATATAAGATTATAAGCAATATAAAAGAAACTTCTTTCTTATCCTTAAATGCGAAGCTAGTTCCCAAAACAGCGAAAGGCAATATAAATATATAATGATAATTTATGACATTCCCTCCCAGAATTTCCCAATCAATAATATTCCAGAAGAATAAAAATCTTACAACAAACATCTTTAAGGCGAATAAAGGCCGGGTTTTATAGATTTTCAATGTTTCGCGAATGAAAAAATTATTTCTTTCGACCTCGTTTGTCATCGTATCGTATTTCACTGACATCTCAGTTCCTGGTGGAAAGGTAAATATCATGCCGTCATCAGGCCTGCAGAGCCCTTGATACATATTAATTCCGCCGTTTGTCGAGATTAATACGAATTTTCCATGGGCCTTGTAGTTTCTGATAATCCACGGCGCAATTACAATTGCAAAACATGATAGGATAAGAAGGGAGGGCATTATTACTTTTTTAAGAGAGAGACGTCGCTTTTTCGCTTTGATTATAAGAAAAAGAAGGGCTACAAGCGGCACAAACAGCCCCGCTGAGCGTATAAGGGTCAAAAAGCCGCACAGAAAACCCAGCATGCAAAATATCGCTATGTTCGGTTTATCGGAGACAATGACCAAATATACTATAAGAACCAAAAGAAACATAAAAAGTGTTTCCGTGTAAAGGAGATTTGTGCACACAATAAAGGTCATGTAAAAAGAAGAGAAGACGACCGTTAATATGCCGACCGTATTGTTGAAAATCTTTCTCTCCATTAAATAAAGAAGGCATACTATAAGATAGCCAATGAGTGCCTGAACAAATCTTACTGCAAAAAAGTGATGTCCAAATATTCGGTAAATTAACGTCAGAAATGCCGGGTACAAAGGAGGCCTATATGAGGTTGGCGAGCCGTCCGAGGTTACGTATTCTTTCGATTCCAAAAGTTGCATAGCCAATCTGTCGTATTCTACCTCGTCTGTCTCTATTCCGTCCTGGTTGTTTACAATAAATATAAGACGGATTGAAAATGCCAAAATAAAAATAAAAAGCAAAACCCATAAATTTTCTTTTTTCACTCTCATTATCGGCTTTCCTGAAATCTTTTTATGAGGCTATATATTTTCTCGATCTGCGATTCGTTTAACTCCGCGTACATAGGCAATGATATAACACTTTCGGAGCACTTGTCGGAAACAGGCAAACTTTTATCGCATAACTTCATGCCAGCATAAACGGGCTGCTTATGTAAAGGTATGGGGTAATGAATGCCCGAATCCACGTCATTCTCTTTCAGGAATGATTTCAATTTATCTCTTTCTTTTATACTGATTACGTAAAGATGATAAATATGCTTCGCATAGTCCTTTTCAATGGGTTTTATAACAGTTCTAAGGCCGCTTAATCTATTATTATATATTTCGGCATTTTTCCTTCTTTTGTTATTCCATCCGTCCAGGTATTTCAACTTTACTTTTAAAACCGCTGCTTGTATAGCATCAAGCCTGAAATTATAGCCGTGTATTATGTGAGTATATTTGTCGCTTTTTCCGTGGTCTCTAAATAATAGCGCTTTTTTGTAGATTTCCTCATCATTGGTCACGAGTATCCCACCGTCTCCGTAACACCCGAGATTTTTTCCGGGATAAAAACTAAAACAACCTACATCGCCTATCGAGCCAACCTTCCTCCCCTTGTATAAAGCACCATGTGCCTGACAGGCATCTTCTATTATTGCAATCTTGTATTTTTTAGCAATGTCTATTAGAGCATCTAAATCTACAGGGTGGCCGTATAAATGAACAGGTATTATAGCTTTGGTTTTTTTGGTTATCGATTTCTCTACCCTGTTTACATCAAGATTGTAAGTATCTTTTTCGATATCCACAAAAACAGGCTTTGCGCCCAATTCCAAAACACTCTCTGTAGTTGCTATAAAAGTAAAAGGTGTGGTTATCACCTCGTCGCCTTTGCTAACCCCTAAACAGGTTAAGGCAAGTTGGAGAGCAGATGTGCCGGAACTTGTACCGACGGCATACTTAGCTTGGCAAAATTTGGCAAAATTTTCCTCAAATGACGAAACCTCCTCTCCCAATATAAAGGCGCTTTTATTTATAACCTGTGAAATCGCGCTATCTATTTCATCTCTTATCGAATCATACTGTTTTTTAAGATCTACCAGTGGTATCTTCATATTATGCTCCCTTAATACCTTTCAGTATTTTAAGCATTATTGGGGTGCATACTTTGTAAGAATAATTTTTTTCTGCTAATTTTCTTCCCCGTTCTCCCATTTGCTCTCGTAATGAATAGTCTTCAATCATTAGAGAAAGTTTATCGAGCCACTCTTGGGGAGTTTCAGCCAAATATCCATTTTCACCATTTGTAATTAAACAGCTATTTATGCCAACAGGGCTTGCAACACAAGGAATGCCCTTAGACATATAGAGTAGCAATTTGTATCCCGCCTTTGCCCATGACCATTCATCATTCTCTAAAGGCATGATGCCTATATCAATTTCATCAAGAAATCTATTTTGTTTTTCAATAGACCATCCATGTATTGTTACACCCAAAGATTCAAGATCTCGATTTCTTTTGGCACCTATAAATTCTACATTTAGGTTTTTAAATTTGTTCTTCAAATCTTTTAATACAGGCAAAAGAATATAAAGATATTTGGATGTCTCCGGAGAACCAACCCATCCTACAGTAACAAAATTATTTCTTTTTGGCAAAATTCGATCGCTGACATTAACCGGGCTTATTACTTCGAATACATTTCTGTTATATTTGGCTGCATAATAGCTGAGTTTTGTGTTTGAAACTATGACACAAGAAGCATTGCTTAATAAATATGCAATATCCCTCGAAAGGTAGATAGCATCATCAAAATCAAATATAATCTTTTTATTAAGAACTTTTAACACCTTCCATATTATCTTTGGCAATATTACCTTCTGTATAAAGATTATGTCATACCACCTTGCTAATATAAAAAGCTTTGTAATAACACATAGTTTATAAAAAATTTCAAAAATATACTGCCATAGACTGTCCTGTTTTAAATTTAATATTCTTCTACACTTGACTCGGGAAGTAAAAGAAATAAGTTTATACTTGATACTCTTTTTTGCCAAAAAAGGCAAATAACCATATACCCTTACCCTGCTTGACGCAACTGTTTCATCACCTATAGTCATAAATAATATTTTCATCTTATAAAAAACTTATCTCTCAGCCTCAGTAAAATTAATGAAAAGAATGCTTCAAATACAATATGAAGGTTCATTTTTGAGGCACCCTTTGCTCTTTCATCAAAAAATATAGGTATCTCTTCTATTGAAATGTTTTTCTTGTTCAGCTCATATATTGTCTGTATCTGAAATCCATAACCATTTAGATGGATTTTGTTAAGATCCAGCAACTTTAGCGCCTCTCTCCTATAGCATTTAAAACCGGCCGTGCAGTCGCTTATCTTAAGCCCTGTTATCAACCTGGCATAAAAATTACCTCCCTTGGATATGAATTTTCTCACGGCATTCCATCTGTCAGAAACTCTCCCACCTTTTACATATCGTGAGCCTACAACAACATAGTATTGCCTTGCCATCCTGAACAATCTCGGAATATCCTTAGGATTATGGGAAAAATCTGCATCCATTTGTACTATATACTTATACTCCGGTCTGGTTAGCACATAACGGAAAGCTTCGACATACGCCGGGCCCAAACCCTCCTTTTTCTCTCTATGTATAACATCCAGATTCGATTTTGTCTTTTTAATAGTTTCAACGACATTTCCGGTTCCGTCAGGCGAGTTATCATCCACGACCAGGATATCAACGGGTAATCTAAGTAGATTGATTTCTTCTATCAATCTTACAATATTGTCCTTCTCATTATATGTCGGTATGATGACCGCTATGTTGTTATCCATCTGTGTAATCTTTTTTTAATCCGTGTAATCACTTATTGAAACTCTTTGCAATTTCCTTTGACAATAACATCTATAATCCTTTTGGCGGCCTTTCCGTCGCCAAAAGGATTTTTTATTGTCTTATTTGATTTCGCAGTCTTTAGTAATTTGTTAACATGTCTTTGTATCTTAGCAGGCTCTGTTCCGACCAGAATTGATGTCCCCGACTTAATGGCTTCCGGTCGCTCGGTGCAAATTCTTGTCACAAATACGGTTTTGCCTAGAGAGGGAGCTTCCTCTTGCACTCCTCCAGAATCTGAAATAAGAAATTTGCACCTCTGCATCAAATATATAAACTCTTTATACGGAGGCGGCTCTATCAATCTAACATTTGCCAATCCGCCTAAAGTATTAAAAACAACTTTTCTTGCATTCGGATTGAGATGTACAGCCCATAGCCAATGAAAATCGCGGTGCTTTTTTGCAAACGATTTAATAGTAAGGCACACATCTTTCATTCCCTCACCAAAATTCTCGCGTCTGTGACCGGTAATAAGCGCAAATGGTCTTTGTAAAAACTCGGACTCTGCACCATCTATAAGAGGTTCATCTCTTTTAAGGATCTTGAGAATCCTTTCCAAAGCGTCTATTATAGTATTACCTGTGACGAATATCCTCTTCGTATCTACATCTTCATTTAGTAAATTCTCTTTTGCATTTATCGTCGGGCAGAAATTATATCTTGCTACAAGTGAAACGAACTGCCGATTTATTTCTTCGGGAAAAGGATTGTGAATATCGCCGGAACGCAATCCCGCTTCAATGTGGCCTACATCTATGCCCTCGTAATACGCAGCTAAGGAAGCGGCAAAAACCGTGGAGGTATCCCCTTGAATAAGAATAAGGTCGGGACGAATCCTGCGATAAACATCTTTCATGCCATCTGATACTTTGGATACAATGCTATATAAAGTCTGGTTAGGCCGCATCAGATCGAGGTCTATATCAGGCTTAATATTAAAAACTGCCAATGCTTGATCCAGTAAATAGCGATGCTGGGCTGTAACGCAAACAATCGGGTCTAATCCCCGGGATTTCTTAGCAAGCTCTATAACCGGCGCCATCTTTATGACTTCCGGCCGCGTGCCGAATACAAATAGAATCTTTTTTGTCATTTTCAGTCTTTCTCTTTCTGCTCTTTTGCAAGTTCTTCCATTGTTATAATTTTTCTTCCAGTTTTCAATATTGCCTCAATTGATTTTTCCAAATAACGCTGCTTTAGCCAAAGAGGCGTTCCAAGCCTTTCCAAGCTGATGCTGTGATTAAGAAGATCGTTCTTGTTAATCAGGTCCGCAGGATGTATGACATAATAGAAGGTATTGTTTTCTCTTAAGCAAGACCTCAAAATTTTTTCATGAATTTTCCAACCAAACATAAAAACCAGTGTATGCCAACAGGCAATCCTATATTTATTTGTCGGAAGAGGTAACATGGTAATACTATTACCATCGGAAACGTTACTACTCTTAAATAAACTGCCTGTAGTAATGTAGGAGTCCCTCGGTCCAAATAAGAGATACAAGAAATCCTTTCTATGCAATATCTTGAAGAAACGTCTGTCATTCATATGATTCAACAGCAGCTTTAAAAGAGCTGGAAACATAAGCCACGAAGGAAAACCGGAGGTATCATAAGTATATTTTAACTCTATCAAAATCTTCACCACCTCAGGGGAAGTAGACCAGGCAGGGGCTATAAACCCTTTCGGCTCATGGTTAATTGTTTTTGTAATTATCTCATGAGCCATTTCTACTTGCTGATGTATTTCTAATTTATTCATCGCGCCCAAGTTTGGCGGATGCGACCAAGAATGATTTCCGATTTCATGGCCTTGCGATGCCCATTTTTTAACGCATTCGCGATTTTCCGGTTTCTCAAGATCCTTTCCAATAAGGTAAATACTATATTTGAATCTGTATTTTTCGGCTATTTTAAAAAATCTTTCTGCAACATCAAAAAAACTCGGGTCTTTATATCCAGGCGGAAAACCATAGGCTTCTCCTAAAGAGTCAAAATTAATGCTGATTGCGGCATATTTCATAATTGTATTTTACCCTGTGAAACGGAATATCTGTTTTTGCAGTAACTACAAATTGCCGAATTCTTTTTTGGTTTTAATGTGTGTCCGCATCTACAGACATATCCTTTTATTCTCGCAGGAACGCCGTAAACAAGGCTGTATGGCGGAACGTTTTTGGTCACCACCGTCCCCATGCCTACCATACAATATTCGCCAAGTGTTATGCCGCAACTTATAACTGCCCCTGCTCCAACAGTAGCGCCTTCCTTAACTATAGTCTCTTCCATGTGTTCGGTGAATTCTGACGGAAAAAGTTTTTCGGCATCACCCCTTACTGCCCGTGGAAATCTATCATTCGTAAAAATCGCGCCTGCCGATATCATGGCTTTATCCTCTATGATAACCCCTGCGCATATATAGACGAACGAATTTATTTTTACAAGGTTACCGACTTTAACGTCGTACGAGATATAGCTTTTACCGCCTATGATGCAATTTTTACCTATGCGGGTACTTTTTCTTATATGGACATTGTCCCACACCTTGGTACCCTGTCCGATCTTTACGCCTTCTTCTATCATGGCTGTCTTGTGTATAAAAATATTTTTTTTCATCGCTTTGCTCCGTAAGTCTTGGCTTCATTCACCTTTATCCATTTGTTCATTCTGCTGGATTCATAGACCTTTTCGATAACTTTAACTGATTCCAATCCGTCGATGGGTTTAATTATAGGTTCTGCCCTTCGGGTTATGCAGTCTATGAAATGCCTGCTCTGATTAAGAAATGCTTTATGTTTATTATAACCCTCCCCAAAAGTCTCCCATTCGGTTTTATCGTGTAGTTTATATTTTGACGATTTCCATCCTATCAAAAGCGTTCCTTCTGTGCCGTAAATATTTATATAACTCGGTAAGTCCTTATTCAAGCTCCAGCTCAAATCTATCGTTCCCATCACCTTGGATTTACTTTGAAAGTATATACGAGCGGTATCCTCCACCGGTATATCCTGAATCTGGCAACCAAACTGGGCCTGGGTAAGGGTAATGGGCCCCAGAAGAAACCTGGCGATATCGACAGAATGGGTTCCGTTATCGATTAAAACACCTCCTCCGGAAATTTTTCTTCTTGAATTCCAGCGGTTCGTCATATCGACTCTGCTACAAAAAACATTTTCGAAGAGTAGGAGCTTTCCCAGAAGACCCGATTCTATTATCCCTTTTGCCTTTAGCACGTCATCTGTAAATCTGAATTTCGCCGCCATCATAAGTACCACTTTATTTTTTTTAGCCGAACGGCACATATTTGCGGCTTCAGTTTCATTTAAGGCAAAAGGTTTTTCGCAAAGTACATGAAGTCCGCGCGATATCGCAAAAATTGATATTTTTGAATGCACATTCGGCGGGGTGCAGACAATGACAGCATCAAGGCTTTCGGACTTTATCATCCTTTTGTAATCGGTGTAACCCACGCAGTTATACTGTTCCCCAAAGCTTTTTGCCTTCCCCTCCATCTTATCCATGACTGCTTGTATTCTCACATTTTTTATTTTTGAGAAAGCTCCTAAATGTTCCTGAGCTATCCTCCCACAACCTATTAATGCTATATTGATTTTTTTCATCCTGTCGTTCCTTCCTTTACAATATCTATTTCTGTATTCTTCTTAAAAAACTCTTGAAAAAATGTGAAGTTTTAATCAGAATGGCATAAATCACTTTAATGAAAAAACCTATTAATGGATATATCATAACCCTAAAGATACTTAGGCTAAATAATTTGACAAATGGTTTGCTTATCAGAATTCTTAAAACGAAATCGGGTAAAAGTCCATAAAATTTAATACCTGAAATTTTCGTTCTACAAGCATATCCCCGCATCATAGAGGCAACTCCGTTTAGGTAAATAGTTTTGTTTTTAAAAAACCATACCTTATATGCTGCTTCTATATAGCTGTATACTTGACCTTTTCCATCAATAATACCGTCCTTAACTGCTTTTCTGAATAACTCGGTTTCCGGAAAATATGTTAGACTGTAAATAACTGTCTTGAATGGGAGAGGCAAACTTCTAAGTAATTCGATATTCTTGATTATATGGTTCTCATCCTCATATGGATTACATAAGATAAAATCATACTCGACCGATACCCTGTTTTCTTTTAAAATGCGGGCGGCTTGTTTGTATAACCCGGTAGTTGCAGTTCTATTGTAAACATTCTTTTGTATTTCAGGATTGGCGTTTATTGTGCCTATATTCGTCCCTTTAAAACCTGCTGCAACAAGGCTGCGAATGCTCCTTTCTTTAACGGAAGCCGGATTGGTCCAAACGTAAAACGGAATATCTATTTCTTTTTTATACTTCATTGAAAATTCATCTATCACATCCTGATCTTTGCCGTGCAAAAAATCAGCTTCATTAAACCAAATAGATTTACAAGATGCAAATTTGTTCTTAATTATTTTTAACTCTTCAATGATATTATCAATATTTCTTTGTCTACAATATTTTTTTTCTTTGTAAGTCTTATTGAGTATTGTTGAATTGCAACAATAACTACATCTAAACGGACAACCCCTACTGCTATATGTAATAAAATTGCCGTTAAAATCTTTTTCTTCAACATTCCTAATACGCTCTCCCTCTATCACATATTGGTCGCCTAAATTATAATCAAATGGCAATAAGGTATTCAGATCTATCGGCGGGCGTAATTGTACGTCTTTGACCTCCATATTACCTGATCTGATAATCAGATTTCTAATATTTCCGATTTTCGCGTTTGCTGTCATTTTATCCGTAAGTTCAATAATGGCTTCCTCTCCCTCGCCTACACATACTATATCAGCATGTTTAATACAATCTTGGGGTCTTAGGGTCGCATGAATACCGCCCCAGATAATAGGTTTATTAACCCTATTTCTGATAAAGTCCGCGAGTACCGCGGTTTTATGATAATTTTCTGATAGACAATTTATCCCAACAAGGTCGGATAACTTTAAAAATTCGCAAATTCTATTTACAATCTTTTTAGAAAACCTTTTTAGAGCATAGCATTCAGTCATCAAGGAAGGTATGAATAAAATATTAACCTTGTGGCCCTTGGCTTTCAGCTGAGGTGCAATTGTGTAAACCCCAAAATCAAACGTAATTGGCGCTATTAACGTGATATTCATATTGTTATTTTCGCATTTTTTTCTTTCTTTGAAATATAAAACTTCATGACTTCCTTTATATTCTTTGCGATATAATCAACGTGTTCCTCCGTATAAAACTCGCTCCACGGTAAAACCAGCACCCTCTCAAGAGCCTTCATCGTACCCGGGTATTCGTTTACGTCGTAGGTTATTTCTTTCTCGCCTTTTCTCCTTGAGCAGTCATAAGGACAATGGCTCCTGCCGTAGGTCTTCCGGTCCCTTAAAACCTCGCACATAAAGGCGGGCTTCTGTATATACCTGGGTGCGGAAAAAATACCGCGCTCTTTGAGCATAGCGGAAAAGGCATTCACATCCACGCCGAATAAATCTGTATCCACAATCAGCGCGTATTTCCAGTAAACGTGTACGTTATCTTCAGTTGTCTCCGGCAGCGTCATGCCGGTAGTACCCTGCAAACGCTCGGTAAGCATCTTTGCGGTCTTTCTTCGTCTTTCCACCATCCTTTTTACTTTTCTAAGCTGGGCCAGCGCAACTGCACCCTGAAGCTCTGTCATCCTGTAATTCAAAGCGAGGAAGTAATGGTCTGGCTTGGGGTCACCGTATCCCCAGGCCTTGTCTATAAAAAGCCTTATTCTCCTTTCCAGCTTTGGGTCTTTGGTAATTACTATACCTCCCTCTCCTGTTGTCATGTGTTTACCCTGCTGTAGGCTAAAACACCCTATATCGCCTATGGTACCGACATTTTTGCTCTTATATTGGGCAAAATAGGCCTGGCAGCAATCTTCTATTATCGGAATATTATATTTTTCAGAAAGTTCCATTATAGGGTCCATATCGGCAGGTTTTCCAAATAGATGTACAACAATTATGGCTTTAGTGCGTTTTGTAATTTTTGGCGCTATGGCTTCGGCAGTGATATTAAGCGTCAAAGGGTCGGCATCGGCAAAAACAGGAAGCGCATTTTGATAGAGTATAGGCGCTATGCCACCCATATCTGTTACGGGAGAGGTGATGATTTCGTCTCCCGGGTCAGGATTTATGGCGGCGATAGCCGTATGTAACGAAGCTGTTCCTGACGTTGTGGCGTAGGCAAAAGGTACCTCGTATTCCTTCGCAAATTCCTTAATAAACCTTTTAACCATTGTCCCCTTTGTGGCGTTTAACGTACCGGAATTAATAACCTCTTTCAATAACGCTAATTCTTCCTTGCCCAGATCCCTTCCGCTGGCATTAGAATCTGTCGGTAAATTCATCTATTCTCCTTTCTTAACAACATCTTAATAATAAAACCTAAATGCTCTTTTATCAATTTTAAAGTTTTTGCCTTAGAGGAACCAAATTTTCTGGCTTTCAAAGCAGTCGGATATTCTATTATTTTAAATTTTTTCTTATACCCATTTATCAATATCTCTGACATCGCCAGAAATCCGTCTGATTTAAAATCTATGTTTTTTATCGCTTCTCTCCGATAGATCCTGACCATGCTTGTGTAGGTATACAATTTGTTTTTCGACACAAAATCATATAAATTCGAAAGATTCCTGCTTAAGAATAGTCTGTAATAAGGCACGTTGAGAATCGAACCCTCCGGATGATAAGGAGATGCTGTAATTATGTCAGCTTTTTCGTCTTTAATAATCTTGAACATCTTAATCAAATCGGACGGTTCATACGTACAGTCGCTATCTATTGCAGCTATATAATCCCCGCACGAATTCGAAATGCCTGTTTTAAGAGCTCCGCCTACGCCTCTATTTTTAGCGTGTTTTATAATCTTAATGTCCTTACCGTTTCTATCTTTATAAAGCTTGGTTAATTTTTCACATGTCAAATCGTAACTACCGTCATCTACAAAAATAAGTTCGTGAGGCTGGTTTAATTTCTCTTCAAAATCTTTAAGTTTGAAAGCTAAATAGTCTATGCCTTCGGTTTCGTTAAAACACGGGATAATAATGGATAGGTCTATTTTCTTATCCGACAACTCATCTTCTCCACTCTTTGTAAAGCCCTTTAATTGTATCAAAAGAATACGTAATATTAGGAACAATATCACATTCTACCCAGCATCCCTTGCAATTTCTTATTTCAGAACGCATGTCATTCGCCTTTTTAGATCTCCAAACTTCCGTAAAGGTTTGATCCTTTAAATTGCCTATTGTTCTTGGTTTTAAAGTGCAGGGCATAACTTTGCCATCTGGTAAAAGCCGTAAATAAAAAAACATGGCCAGGCACCGAGGATTCGGAAAAGCGCGATTGTGTATTAACCTATTTTCTGCTCCTAATATTATATTTTTTTCGATTACCTTCCACAAATTCTCAGGCGAAAAAATAATATTTTTATTTCTTTTTAGCCTTCTGTAATGCTCCCCGATCCTGTCATATAAGTTTTTTATCTGGTCTTTGCCGGGATTTCCGAAAAGTATGAGCTCGGGTTTAACTTTCTCGCCACCCAATATATCGCTTTCATGCGCCTCTTGTGCTACGTAAATTTTATGGTCACAGCCAAACTTCTTACACAAAATAGATATTTCATCTATATAACGGACTGTCTTGGGCGTTACGGTCTGATTTACGCCAAAACTAAACTTGTACTTATTCCTAAGAATCTTAAGGCCTTCGAGGGTATGCATTACTTTTTCATAAAGATGTGGGACTTTTCTTATATTATCGTGAATTTCACCGGGGGCATCCAGGGATACTTGTATCACTAAATTATTGGTTTTAGGAGCGAGACGCCGAACAAGATCGAATATCTTCTCGCTATAAAAACCATTGGTAGTAATATAATATATCTTTGTTCTGGTATTTTTAATTATCTCATCGACAATATCAATAAACTCCTCTTTCAAAAATGGCTCGCCGCCTGTAAATCTTATTAAATCCAGTTTTCTTAAAAGTGGGTCCTTGAATATTTTGTGCACGTCACCAACGCTTAATTCTTGTTTTTTATCTTTCGCATTTCTGTCTACATTTTTAATGCCGCACATATCACAGGCGGCATTGCATCTCCATGTAACAGTATAAGCAATGATGCGAGGCGCTGGTGCAGAATTTAATTTTCCAAAATATTTAATCTTTAACAGGCCTGCAAGTATATCAAAAGAGTCGCTTATAGATATCATTTTAGTAATAGCGTATCATGTTATTTTTAATACTGAACATTTCTTTAATCACTGCTATGAAATTTTTTGGCAATAAAGAAGTAGAACGGCCGTGCAAGCGCCTTTTCGACTCAATAGGTATTTCTTTTATTCTATAATTTTTTTTATGCAACCTCAGAATAATTTCTATCGGCAAAAATATACTGGAAGATTTACATTCCCCCATTACCTCATTAATAGCCTCTCTTTTAACGAGTCTAAAGGCTGAACTTAAGTCTCTAAAAGGTTCGTTATATAGAATATTGAGCAGCCTATTAAATACCCAGGAAATAACCCTCCTTACATAACTGTTCCCATTTTTAATCCTATAAGTAATGACAGTGTCATAATCTTTCATGTACTTTGTCATATCCTTAAAATAATCCACATTATACTGATTGTCACCATCCGTAAAGAGAATAAATTCAAATTTATTTGCGTTTTTGAAACCTGTCTTTAGGGCCTCGGCATATCCCAAATTACGCGGATGGTGGATCACTTTTACTTTGTCACAAATCGAAGCTAATTTATCCAAAATCTCGCCTGTATTATCCGGGCTCCCATCATTAATAACAACTATTTCGTAATCCTCGCATAAGCGTGAAAATAAATCAACTGCTTTGTCTATAAGAGGGCCTATATTTTTAGCGTCGTAATAAGCCGGGCAAAAAAAGGATATCCCTTTAATTTTTTGCATAAGATCCCCGTTTATCTTCTTTAAACAAACTAAATAATCCTAAAGGAATCACAAAGACATAAAAGGGCATAAACATTCTTACCTCATTTATTGCCCCTGCCCTAGAAAAAGCAAAAATAAAATAAACTGCCATGACAACCATGGCCCTTTTCAGGAATCTGTCTTTCTTGCGAAAGTCCTTGAAAGCCAGTATCCAGTAAAAACCGCATAAATATAACAAAAAGTAATAATGATTATAAGGGTTAAGGTTTGTAAATATGTGCAAGAGGCCGCCCAGATTATGCTTTAAATTCGAAATGATCGGTAAAGTTCTAAAACCGAAAATGGAAATCAATGTAACGTATGGAACCAGCCATAGCAAAAAATAAATCGCTGATCTTTTAATTAAAATATACGGTTTTTCTTTACCGATGCCGTTTAGAAAATAAAGCAAAACCAAGGCAATCGACGTTTCCCTGTTAAGGGTTGCAATCGGGATCAATATAAATAGATTTTTATATTTATTATCCCTGATCCACATTGCGCCGAGGATAAAGATTATAAGTTCCGGAATGTCGGTAGGGATACAATACCAGTTAGTAAGGATTAAGGGTAAAGAGGCAATCATAGATAATGTCCCGATCATAGCTATTTTATCATCAAACCATTTTTTCAGGTAAATATGGAAAAGGGCAAAGGATAAAAAGAAGAAAATAAACCTAAATAATGCGTAATAATAATTTAAAGGAACGCGAAAAATTTTATGAAAAGAATATACTGTATAAGGAATCAAAAGGCGATAAGTTAAAGGAGGCGAAAGTTTCCCTTCTTTTCCTTTAACCACCTCTCTGAGGCACTCGGTTGAATATTCAAAACTTTCCACCCTTCTGTCAAAATCAATGTACCCTATTGCAAAAGTAAGGAAAAAATAGACCAGGAAGATATTTATTAGATTTTTATTTTTATTTAAATATTCGCGTATTCTATTCGACATAATATCCTTCTTCCATTTTAAGTCGCCAAGTCCACCACCCGGCTACAAGAAAAGTCAAGACTAGCATTCTAGCTATAATTTTATAAACTATTTCGATATTCACAAATCTCCCGATAATTTCTTGAATGGTCGGTAAATTCAAAAATGCAGGATTAAGAGGCGCAAATAAACCCAGCTGCGAATCCCTCTCAGTTAACCACTGAAACGCTAACATCAAGATAATTGATAACGTAAATATGCCGAATTTTTTATGCTGTGGGATAATCAGGGCTAAAAGAGGGCTCACAAAAACAAAATATCTAAATCTAGGGGGAGAGGTCACATAAATCAAAAACATTATAACAGTAAAATAATACAACAGTCTTTTTTCGGGGTCGTGGGTTTTGGAATCTTTTGTTGCATTTATAGATACAAACGAATATAACGCTATAAATACCCCTAATAGTATCCACCGTGCCATTCCGGAATACTGTACGTTACCGGATGACATAAAAAATCCAAAAACAGCACCGCCGGATGACAGATAAAAAGGCAGATATGTCAATATCGTCACGATACCTGCTGTAAGAAGAAGCGAAAAGCGCTTTTTCCAATCATCGCCCAATAAAAGGCAAGTCGGCAATACTAATAAATACGGAAATAATTTCGCAGAACCTCCTAAACTTAAAAATACAACAGCAAGATACGGCCTCTTTTTGCAAGCGGCATACAGGGCTGCAATAATGAAAAAAGTTGTGATTACATACGTTCCGCCTACCGCATACACAGCCTGAAAAACAACGAAATTAAGCATCCATAGTTTGTAGGCAGCCAACGCTAACTTTCCTGATATTGCCAGTTTTAGTAAAATTCCACCTATTAAAAAATCGAATATAAGATAGGGGCTTTTCATTAAAAAAAGATTTTTGAATAAATCGAGATTGGAAAAAGCCTGTACATAATCAACAGTGGTACAGCTTTTGACCATCATTCCGATCGAAAGTCCCAACATCTTAATCAGTGAAACACAATTTAGTAATTTAACAAATATAAAATTTGCCGCTGATATAATAAAAAATAATACCGGGCCGTAATAAGTACTGGAGAAATCCGGGAAATTGGTGCTAATAAATCCATAAGGATCCCATATACCTTCTTTAACAAACATCATCGGAAAATAATTCGTGAAAACTAAATCCTGGCCATGCATCGTGAAAGGCATCAGCAAAAGTCTTATAGCTAGTCCTATACAGGTCCATTTGATTATCAGTAAAAAATATCTATTCAAAGTTTCCTTTTCCTTTGCCATGTTCCTCTTTTTCTTTCGCAAAAAATTAAAACTTAATCAAGAGGTGTCTTCTATTTTCTTTGTCTGTCAAAGGTGTATCTAAAACCTCGGCATGCAGATTGAGTTTAGCAATCAACTCATTCAGCTTTTCTACCGAAAGATTTAATAACCCCAAGGAATTTCGCATCTTCCGATATTTTGTAAATGTAATATATAATAAAAATTTAAGCGTCTTCAACAGACATTTTTCCCTAAATCCGCTTTTTAAGATGCTAAATCCATCAGAGAATTTCCCGCTTCCTATAGGAATGTCAGCAATAAGAAATCTGCCCCCGGGAAGAGCAATACTCTTTACGGTTTTTATCAATTTTTCAACCTCGTTGATATCCTTATAATACTGAATAACGCTCAAACATATTATTATAGAGAATTTTGGCTTCAAGAATGAAAAATCGGTATAATCATCAAGTTTATAAAAAAAGAGGCTCTTTTTCTCCTTGAATTTTTTTCTATTCATTTCTATAAAATGTTGGGAAATATCCAGACAGTGAATTTCTTTTACCCTATCTTTAAGGAAGTTTGCCAAATGACCTGGCCCACAACCGACATCTAAAATTATGTCCTGGCTATTATAATTTAATAAAGGATCTGTTGCTTTGATAAAAAGCTCCATATTTTTTTTCATCTTCCACTCTATATCTTTATCGTTGCAAATATCTTCACTATTCCAATAATCTATCCAATTCAAATCATTCTCCATTATCTTCAATTGGGGTCCATTTTATAATTTTCGAGAAATATTTTTTCATACTTTAGCCATTTTTATATTATCTCTGATAATGGCAAATACAAGGCTCAACGTCTTCGTATCTTTCTCAAGTTTCCAGAATAACGGCAGACAGGCGACAGCGAATATAGCCATCTTTACGGCCAGATGCAAAGCCGAATGATTCAACATCAGCAATACGGCAAGGCTATAAAAAAACGGAAAATATACCTTCGTAAGATATAAAAAAGTTTTTAATCCGCTTCTTAAATATTGAAACATAACAGAGCCTAACACAAGCGAAGCATATATGAATGAGGTAATCAATAACCCGCCCAGGGCAACGCCATTTATACCAAAGCCGGCTTTTAGGAAAAAATAATCCAGAATAAAATTAATAATGGCAGCGACACAAGCGCATCCGAGATACCAATATAGTCTATTCGTAGTTACTAAAAAATTTCCGGCCATCATTCCGGTGCTAAAGAAAAAAAGCCCCAGTATGGTTATCTGCGCAGCGAATATACCGGGTGTATACTGCGGAAGCAGTAAGCGAACCCCGAAAGGCAAAAGAAGGAATACCTCCCCTATCAGAAGGGGCATCGAATATGCAAGGACCTGTGTAGAAATCTCCATATAATTCCTTAAAGCACCTATATCCTTATTTGAAGAGCCATATCTCTCCACTAATCTCGGATACATAATCTGAGAAATGGCAGAAGGAATAAAAAAAATAAACTGAATCAATACATATGAAATGCCGAAATAACCCAAATACGTAACGCCCAGAAATCTAATTATCATAAGCCTATCTATTGCTGTCCTCAAGCTTAAAATGACGCCTATTACTGTCATAAGGATACCTATCTTGGCTAAATACACCAAAAGATTTCTATTCAGGTAGAACCTTAGATTGTATCGGCGGCGTACGCGATACAGCATATAGCCAATTATCCAGATATAATTTAAAGCTGTGGCCCATAGAAAACCCCGGAATCCGAATCGTATCACCAGAGTACTTATAAGCAAAAGGTCTACGGCCGAAAACAATATCTGCATCTTGCTTAAAAATACGAACTTGTTATCCGAGCGTAATAAGAGTGAAAAGAAATCCCAGAGCTGCCTCATAAAAACAAGAATCGCTATTACCCTTAAGGCCATAACCCATTTGATTTCTACCCTGCCGGTTATAAATATAGAAATTAAAACTATTACCAGTCCTATGATGAAGGAAGGTATGCAAGCCACTGTAAATCCCGTATTTCTGATCTCTCTTACCTTAGTATAATCCTTTTTTCCACGATAAAATGGAACCTCCCGATTCATCGCATTTAACACACCGAGGTGAGTATAACGATTGTATTCCAGAATAATGGAAAGTGCATTCCATAAACCATAAAGCGAAGGACCCAGAAAACGTGCTACGATAATACTCCTCACAAAATTAAATATTTTACTAAAAAAAGTTGACGCCGAATATATTAAAGTATCTTTTATTATTTTATCTTTCATTTATGCGTCAATTCCTTTATAAAATCTTTTACCCGTTCGGAAGAACGGCCATCTATTTTATAGGCAAAATCTTTTATGAAACTGTTAAATCCGTCATCGGGGAACAGCTCGCACCCTTCCCGCCCGAAAACTATGCGCTGAATAGCCTTCGCCAGGTCCTCCC
>JAUWBJ010000047.1 GCA_030605095.1 Candidatus Omnitrophota bacterium
TTGAAGTTACGAGGACCTCGTGTTTGCTGTATGAGTACAATGTTTATGTGGCTTTCGGTTATTGCGTTTTTTGTTGCCGGATTATTCGTTTTCAAAGGCGGGTTTGAGACTCTGAAACAAAAACAGTCATCAAAGCAAATAACTGAGATCAGCGTACCTCAGGAAACTAAAATGACAAAAAAGGACGGTTCTATTTTAAAGTAATTAAGTATTGTGTCCCCAGAATTCAAAAGCCTTAAAAAATTCGAAAAAATGCAATGTCAAAATTAAAAAGATTCCATATAGATCGCCTAATCTAAACCCATATGCTGAGAGGTGGGTGGGAACGATAAAAAGAGAGTGTCAGAGTTAAGTTTTTGCTTTTCGGACGTTAGGGAAATAAAATGAATAAAAAAATCATTGAGAAATTCAGAAGATCTATCCTTTTCAATAGTCTTATAATAATCAACCTTATCGCACTGTTCCTAATATTTATCTTCGTAAATAAAGATGGGCTATTTTTGCAAAAATCAATTCTTGTAATCCTAATATTAACCTTGTTTGTTCTCATATGGTACACTATTGAAACTCGACGGATGGCAAACATTCAACATCAAGATTTTATTGAAAGGCAAAAACCTCTGTTAAGCGTCAATATTTCAACTGGTGACACAAGGACATTTCAAACTATTTTCCATTTAACCAATCACAAGGCATTATTTACAATTGCTCACGTCTATGCAAATTTCACTTTGGAGGGCAAAGATTTATTTGTGAGCGATCACTATAATGGTAGAATACCTTGGTTAATTCAACCATCCTCTCAGATTACAGCTCCAATTTCACTGCCTAAAATTATCATGGGTGATAGATTTAAAGATGATGATTCTACATATGTCCACTTTGTCGCTGAGAACATTAATAAAGAATTGAAATTAGATATCAGGGTTGAATACGAAAGCGAAACAGGACAAAAATGTCAAAATAGAAGTGTAAAATATCATTACGATTTTAATCGAAGAGTTTGGGTTTTAGATGTCGATGCTTAAATTAAAACCCTAACAACTCAGTGCAGCAGACTGTAACCGCCGCCTAATGGTGTTGGTTCCAGCCGCTGATTTCGAATGTTATAGGAAAAATTTAAAGAAAAGGGGACGGTTCTATTTTAAAGTAATTAAGTATTGTGTCCCCAGAATTTTATTAAAAATGACTATTATAGAACTCCACGATGAAATTTTAGAAAAAGCAGGTTATTTTTTATCAAATAACAAAACCCCAAGCAATCCAGACAAGCTAATTATTTTTGTACTCCTTCATTATTTGATTAAAAGTTATAGATTGTTCAAGGGTATAAATCTATTATGTAAAAATAACTTAGAGCAGGAAGCTAAAATTTTATTAAGGTCTTTATTTGAAGCATATTTGCTTGAGCAATATGTTTCTGACAATCCTCACAATACCACAAGAGCAGAGGATTGTGTAATTCGTGCTCATATAGCAGATAAAAAACAGCTAGACCAGATGGAATCTCTAGGTATGCATGGAGAAACAGATGCTATGACAAAGTTTAAGGATGAAAAAGATGGTTTTAAGAATATGCAAGATTCGGTAATTAAAATTAGAAATTTAGACTATGAAAAATCTATAAAAATAGTTAGAAAAAGAAATCCAGATTGGCAAAACCTTACAGATAGCCAAATTGCTAATAAAAGTAGACTCGAGGTTCAACAGATAGTAGATATATTAAACAAAAAATATGAAAACAATCTAGATTCTGCAAAAAATTTAATAAAAAAATATTATACTACTGTAGCTCGGGATTGCTCTAAGTCTGTTCATTGCAATGATCTTAACGATAATGTCATCGAAAATAATGAAGGAGAGCGGGTGTGTTTCCTTAAATCAAAAGAAACAATGAAAGAGACAATACTTTTAACAAGTTCAGATATATTTATTACAACGATGGAAATAGCAGATAAGTTACTAGAATTTGAAAAAAAAGAATTAATAACTGATTTGGATGCTAAATATAAAAAGTGTTTGCAGTCTAAAAAAAACATATAAAAAATTGTAACTCAGATCTAGAAAAGGAAAATAGGGGACAAGCCCGAAGGAGCCACTTATTAGAGAAAAAGGGGACGGTTCTATTTTAAAGTAATTAAGTATTGTACCCCGGAATTTTTATAAAAGAGTTCAGACAATAATGAGAATTATTAAAAATGCAGAAATAGCAAAATTAGTTTGGGAGAAGTTTGTAAAGGTTGAGGACAACAAAAGGATAAAAAAATATTTTCACCTGCGACCTACAAATAGTGGCGTAACCATTGTTAGTACTTTAAGCGGATACGAAATGAGAGGCATATTAAAAAATAGCGTTGATAGCTTAAAAAATGCGCTTGAACGAATCTCAGACAAATATGACGTTTTAGTTTCTATAGATGATACCAAAAGAGAAAAAATCATGGAAGAGGATCTGAAATTTAAGAGAAGTGACCGCAGGAATAATCAAACGGGGGTTTCTTTAGAAGAAGTCGTTCAAGCGACGATGATTAACACTATGTCAGATGACCATAACTTGTCTAAGGTGCTTAATGCCGATAAGATAGAGTTTATCGCCTCTGAAGTAATTTTTGAGAAAGGAAAACACAGGGTTGATATTGTTGGTTTTGACCGCAATTCCAATGTCCTTTATCTTTTTGAATTAAAGAAGGGGAGGACTTTTAAGGTTGAACAGGTGGCAGATTATATCAATTATTATGCGGGCAAAAGGGAAAGGGGGATATTAGAAAAGTTATTAAGGACATATCCGATACATTCTGTAGATAAATTTGAACGAATGCAAGGAGTTATGGTCATGAAGTATGCAGAAAATTCTTTCCATCAATTTAAATGGAAAGATTGTAAAGAGAAGAATAAAATTGAAATCCTCTTTTATAAACAGTCTTTATCATACATCAAGTATCCATGAAACTTACCATCCACCGTGGCACAGAAGAAATAGGTGGAAGCTGTGTCGAACTAAGTGCTAATAATTCAAAGATTCTCATAGATTTTGGAATGCCGCTTGTAAATGATAAAAAAGAGTCTTTTGATTCAAAAAGCCTTACCAACAAGTCTCTAGATGATCTTAAAAAGCTAAAAATCCTTCCTGACATAAAGGGTCTGTATAGAGGTGAAGAAAAAGCCATAGATGGTATTCTTATTTCTCATTCTCACATGGATCATTATGGGTTCCTTAGTTATGTAAATCCTGATATACCTATTTATGTGAGTGAAGGAGCTGAAATACTAATCGAGATATCGGATATTTTTATTCCTCATAAAATAGGGGAGCTTAATGTAAAGACTATTGATAAAATAAAGAGTTTCGCTATAGGAGAATTTGAGATCGAATCATATTTGGTAGATCATTCAGCTTTTGATGCGCGTGCTTTCCTGATTGAAGCTGAAGGTAAGAGATTATTCTATTCAGGCGATTTCAGAGGGCATGGCAGAAAAAGCATCCTATTTAAGCGTATGATTTCAAATCCACCGAAGGATATCAATACCCTGCTTATGGAAGGATCAATGATTGGAAGGGGTAATCAGGCCTATAAAGATGAAAATGTCGTACAGTCCCGGATCGAAAAGATTTTAAAATCCAGCAATAACATAACTTTCCTGTTTACCTCATCACAAAATATTGATAGGCTCGTCTCAGCGTATAAGGCATGTATTAAAACCGGACATATCTTCGTAATAGACATTTATACAGCCTATATTCTGGACAAACTCAGAAAAGTATCAAAGGGCATTCCTCAATTCAACTGGCGAAACATTAAGGTAAAGTTTCTGAAAAACCAGGCCGACACACTGGCAAAGAAGGTATCAACAAAACTCCTCTATCATTACAATACACAAAAAATTGACATATTCGAGATAAACAGAAAGAAAAACAAAATTCTTATGCTTGCGCGTGATAACTCGATTTTTCCCAAGATCATAAAAGGCATAGACAATCCAAGAGGCGCAACAGTCATCTATTCAATGTGGGGAGGCTATTTAAACGACAGATTTCGCGATTTCTGCGCAAACAAAGGTCTTGCAATTGAACAAGTCCACACAAGCGGCCATGCTACAGTTGAGGATCTAGAAGCATTTGCGAAGGCCATAAGTCCAAAAACGTTAATACCGATCCATACTTTTGAAGGAAAACAATACCCGGAGATGTTTGAAAACGTTAGAATCTTAAAAGACGGTGAGCTTTTTGAGTTTTAAAGAGGAAAAAGGGACACACCTATTTACTTCCCTCAATTACCCCACCGTCCCTTCCCTAACATAAATCTCAAAGATACTATTCCGTAATCTGATTCCACCTATACGCGACTTAGGAATCCAGGGTTTTCCCCTATGGCGTTCCTCGCTACGCTCGGGACTGTTACTCCTTTCCTTTTACATAGGTGTCGCACAGCCTGTCTTGCGTCAGGCTGCGCGACCTATATTAACGTGAAATTTCTTGAGGATTCATCTCTATTATGTTATAGTATAATTTCCAAATAAAAGATAACGAGAAAAAGGAACGGTTCTATTTTAAAGTAATTAAGTATTGTGTCCCCAGAATTTTGGTGTCACCCGCCCAAAGTGAAGGAGATGTTTAGGTGATAGGGATAGTATTCTTTCTGATGCGAATAGCAGTATTTATAGTACTACTTTATCTCATCTATTTTTTCTACAAATCGTTACGGAAGCCTACCGAAAAAAAGGTAAGTAAAAAAACTACTACTACCACCTGCCCATATCCGAAGGTCTTTATAGATTACACAGAAGGAAGAATAAAAGGCAAAAAGAAGAAAGCTATAGATGACCATATAGCCCATTGTAAAAATTGCCAGGACGCCTTGAAAGATGTGTTTGATATGCCAAAGAAAGAAGCCCTAAAGTAAAGGAGATGTTTAGGTAGGTGTCCGAATATATTTGTCCACACTGCGGAAAGCCCATTAATGACGATGATGCGTTATTATGTCTTTACTGCGGAAAAAGTCTAAATCGTAGTGTGGGTTTTATGGGTAAGATAAAATATCCAACGCCAAGAATAATTATAGTAATTGCTGTGATAGTAGTATTGTTAAGTTTTATCCTATTGATAAGTTGTTAAAGAGACAAAAGAAAAAGGGAAACGGTTCTATTTTAAAGTGATTAAGTAATGTATATGAAGAAACATATCGTTTTAGTGTTAATCATACTATTCACGCTCTCCGGGTGTACGTTTCACAGTGAGATTGTTAGGGTGCCGGATGTGGGCCTTTATAATCAAAGTGTAATGTTTAATGGTGTCCGGTACGTATCCGTTTTAAGATTTTGTGATTATTATAACCTGGATTGGGACTGGGATTTGGTTTCGCAGAGGATAGAGGTTAAAAAAGGCACCTCCTCCGTTGTCTTGAGGCCGGATTCGGATCTGGCGCTTGTAAATAATAAACCTGTAAAACTAGACAATCCCATAGAATACAAAGATGGCGCAGCTTATATCCCTGTAAAAACAGCTATTTTTGTATCAGAGGATATATTCGGACTAAAACGGCCTATCCCTGTCAGGAAATACTACCGGATAAAAACCATAGTAATAGACCCCGGCCACGGAGGAAAGGATCCCGGCGCCATAAGTAGATACGGAACTAAAGAGAAAGATATAGTTCTCGATATTTCTAAAAGATTAAAAAGAAATTTAGAAAAGCAAGGACTGACGGTTTATTTAACGAGAGATAGAGATAAGTTTATTCCGCTTTATAGAAGGACTGCGTTTGCCAACAGTAAAAATGCCGACCTTTTTGTTAGTGTGCACGCCAATGCTTCAAGATATTCGCAGGCCAGAGGATTCGAGGTGTATTATCTTTCCGAAGCAACAGATGATAACGCCCGAGCACTGGCTGCGGCTGAAAATGCCTCCTTGAAGTTCGAAGAAGAAATCGCGAGTCAGGACGGGACTTCATCGCCCGCAAACCCGACAGCATGGGATTTGTTACTTTCGGAGCATAGAAGGGAGTCGCGGGAACTCGCCTACTATATATACAATATGACTGCAGATAGCCTGGGTATGAGGAAAAGGGGTGTAAAAAGCGCGCGTTTTGTTGTGCTTAAAGGCGCGATAATGCCGGCTGTGCTTATTGAAGTAGGATTTTTAACTAACAGGCGCGAAGAATCCAAACTAAGAAGAACCTCGTTCAGGGACAAAATTGCGGGCCTCCTTTCTCGTTCTATACTGGCATATAAAAGAGAATATGAACGAACCGACGCTTGGTCACGATAATGGATACAAGGCCGATAGGCATATTTGATTCAGGGGTTGGCGGATTAACGGTTGTAGATAAAGTATTTCGCCTGTTGCCAAATGAAAATATTGTATATTTCGGCGATACCGCAAGGGTCCCTTACGGTAATAAGTCTAAAGAGACGGTTACCCGTTTCTCGAAGGAGATAGTAAAGTTTTTATCAAGTTTTAAGGTAAAACTTATTATCGTTGCGTGTAACACGGCTTCAAGTTTAAGTCTGGGAGCGCTGAAGAAGGCATTTTCTATTCCCGTTATCGGCGTGATAAAGCCGGGCGTGGAGGAGGCGCTTAAAACGAGCAAAACCGGCCGCATAGGCGTAATCGGGACGGAAAGAACCATATCGAGTAGCGCCTATGAAAAAGAGATAGAATCTACCGGCAGAAATTCTTTTGTTATTCAAAAAAGCTGCCCTCTCTTTGTTCCGTTGGTAGAGAATAGATGGTTGAGTGGCGATATAACCTTAAAGATTGTCAGAAAAAATCTGGCGCCCCTTTTAGCCAGAAATATCGACACGTTAATTTTAGGATGCACCCATTACCCGCTTTTAAAAAAAGCGATACAAAAAATTGCCGGAGAAAAGGTGAGATTGATAGATTCTTCTATAGCGGTGGCTAAATACACGAAACATCTTTTAGATAATAAAAATTTACGCGGTAATACTGGTAAAACATACGCAAAGTTTTTTGTAAGTGATGATACGGAGGGCTTCATAAGGCTGGCTAAGGTATTTTTGAGAAGGAATATAAAAGCGAAGAGGATTGTATTTTAGATATGAGAAAAATTAACGTAAATAAAATTAAAAAGGTTGTTTCGGAACTTTGCATCGAAGCGAATGTCAATTTGCGCCGTGATATATATAAGGCAATACTAAAAGCTCTAAAAAAAGAAACGAATAGAAGAGCCCGGAGCATATTGGGAATTTTACTTGAGAATGCCGGGATTGCCAGAGGAGAATCCCGGGCACTCTGTCAGGATACGGGTCTTGTATGCGTTTATGTTCGAATCGGCCAGGACGTAAAACTTGTAGGTGGCGATTTAAAAAAGAGCATCGATAGCGGGGTAAAAGAAGGGTATAAAAAAGGAGCTTTAAGAAAATCCGTTGTAAAAAGCCCTCTTTTAAGGGTTAATACAGGTACAAATACGCCTTCTATAATTTACACTGATATTGTAAAGGGTAATAAATTAAAGATAACCGTTATACCCAAAGGTTTCGGAAGCGAAAATAAAAGCAAGCTCGAAATGCTAAATCCAACCCAGGGTGAAAAAGATATAATCTCTTTCATTTTAGAAGTTGTAAAAGAAGCAGGGCCTGACGCGTGCCCGCCGTATATTCTCGGAATAGGCCTTGGCGGGACGTTTGATAAGGCCTCGTCTCTGGCTAAGAAAGCGCTTATTTCGCCTATCGATAGACAAAACGCGAAAAAACACTTGAGAAAACTTGAAGACGCAATATTAAAAGAGGTAAATAAACTTGGCATCGGGCCGATGGGACTCGGCGGGAAAACAACGTGTCTCGGCGTTAATATTTTGGAATATCCAACGCATATTGCGGGGTTACCGGTCGCGGTGAATGTGGGCTGTCACATTACGCGAAGCGCGAGTAGAGTTATATGAAGAAAATAAAAACTCCTTTAATGAAGTCGGTAAGGACGAAACTTAGATGCGGTCAAGAGGTTCTTCTGTCAGGCACGATATACACCGCGAGGGATGAGGCTCATAAGAAATTGACAGAGCTTATAAGAAGAAAAAAGAAATTACCTTTTGATTTAAAAGACGCCGTAATATATTATTCAGGCCCCACACCAATGCGGCGTAACGGCCTTTTTGGTTCATGCGGCCCTACAACGAGTTCTCGCATGGATAAATTTACTCCGATTCTCCTCAAGGAAAGTCTTGGCGCTATGATAGGGAAGGGAAGGCGTTCAAACCGAGTCAGAGATTTAATAAAAAGAGAGAAAGCCGTCTATCTTTTAGCTATTGGCGGCGCAGGTGCCTATTTGGCTAAAAGGATAAAATCGTCCAGCGTTTTGGCATTCAAGAAATTGGGCCCGGAGGCAATTTATAAATTAGAAGTTAAAGATTTTCCGTTGGTTGTCGGAATTGATTCGAGTGGGAGGAGTGTATATAAATGAGGAGACCGGACAGTAGAAAAGCCGAAGACTTGAGAAAGATAAAAATTACCCCTGGCTTCATGAAATTTGCCGAGGGGTCTTGCCTTTTTGAAATAGGCAATACAAAGGTAGTGTGCACGGCTTCGGTAGAAGGGGGTGTCCCGCCCTTTTTGAAGGGCAAGGGGACAGGCTGGGTAACCGCGGAATACGGCATGCTTCCGCGCTCCTGTAAAACCAGGGTTATGCGGGAAGCGCAGAGAGGCAAGTTAGGCGGAAGGACTCAGGAGATACAGCGTGTTATAGGGCGCTCACTACGGGCTGTCGTTGATTTAAAGAGGCTGGGCGAGCGAACGATCTGGATGGATGCCGACGTTATGCAGGCCGATGGCGGCACGCGTTGCGCAAGCATTACAGGATGTTTCATTGCCTTAGCCCAGGCGTTGGAAAAATTAAGAAGCGAAAATATCATTGATGGATTGCCGCTCTCGGATTATGTCACCGCAATAAGCGTAGGCATTGTAAACGGAAAGGAAATGCTTGATCTTACTTATGAAGAGGATTCCCGGGCGAGTGTCGATATGAATATAATAATGACGAGGAATGGAAAGCTTATAGAGGTCCAGGGCACAGCGGAGGGCGAACCATTTTCTATAACCGAGATGAATAATTTGATTGAGCTCGCGAAAAAAGACGTGAAGAATATTTTTACCATCCAGAAGAAGATATTGAAATTAGATATATGAAAAGACTTGTAATCGCCACAAAAAATAAAAAAAAGAAAAAAGAACTTAGAAAACTTCTAAAAGGCCTCAATATAAAAGTATTGAGCCTGTCCGACTTAAGAATTCATATTCCGCACGTTGTCGAGGACGGCAGGACCTTCAGGCAGAACGCGGTAAAAAAAGCCCTTACATTTTCGCGTTATATTAAAGAATTAATCTTGGCTGACGATTCAGGCCTTATGGTTGACGCTCTTGACGGAAAACCGGGCGTCCGTTCTGCGCGGTTTGCCCACACAAAAGCAAAAGATGAAGAAAATAACGCCAAGCTTTTGAAGCTCATGAAAAATGTTCCCCTAAAGAAAAGAGGCGCTACTTTCGTCTCGGTTGTGGCTATTGCCGAAAACGGTAACTTAATAGGAACGCGTAGGGGAGAATGCAAGGGAAGTATAGGATTTGAGCTGAAGGGAAAGAACGGTTTCGGCTACGACCCGCTTTTTACGCCAAGGGGCAGGAACCGAACCTTTGCCCAATTTTCACCTTCATTCAAAAATAGAATTAGCCACAGGGCAAAGGCCATAAAAAGAGCAAAATCTATTATCAGAAAATGTCTTTGAGGAGCTTCTCCAACGGGCCCTTAAGGATATTTTCTACTCCGCCTAAATATTCGAATTTCCACTTCGGTTTATCAAGGGTACCTGTAAGGCGGGCATTGCTCATTAACTTGCCGAATTTGGTTATCATTCCCTGGAGGGTTTCTTCCCAATCGCTAAGCCCGGTTTTTTCCGGCTCGAGAAATCGATTTTCAACTTCAAAATTCAAGTTTTTATCAAAATCTATATAACCCCTCGCATGGACGCTGACAATCTTGCCCCAGAGCACAAGATTATTAGTTGAAACCCTTCTATTCGCAATGACGAAGTCGCAGGAACCATCCGTTATATTGATTTTTTTAAGCCCCCGAAAGAGGTTCTGGAAATATCCGTAGAGGCTTCCGACAAGCGGGGTTAAAAGAGGCATAGGGCCCAGGTTCGCCTCTCTTATAAATATGTTTCCGGCTCCTTCCGTTGAATCTATAGATTTTGCGTCGCCTTTTATCGTGAATTCGGAGAATAAAAGTCCGCTTATGCCTTTATTTCCAAGTTTGGTATTCTTAAGAAGCGCTGTAATATCTATTTTGCTCAATCTGCCGCTTACCTGGTAAGGCATAAACTCATCCCTGATGTCAAGCTGTGCTGATGAGACAAGCATCCCGTTATAGGGGTAAGCATTGAGAACGGGTATATGGAGTATTCCGTCTTTAATACGGACATCCATATAAAATTTATCAAATTTAAGATTCCGTATTTTCAAATAGTCAGCATTGGATTTTATACCTAATTCATAGGAAGAGACCTCTTTTAGATTTACCTTGAAGTAGATGGAGTTGCTGGTCTTGCCTTCGGCAAAACGAACTATATTTTCTATATCAACATCTGCTTTTCCGTATAGGGAAAGAATGGGTGCCTCCGCGTCTTCGAACTCG
>JAUWBJ010000094.1 GCA_030605095.1 Candidatus Omnitrophota bacterium
GTCGGGGAGGATAAAGAAAAAATTAATGAGGCCGTTGAGTTTTACTTATCAAATTTTGAGGTGTGTCAGTGAAAAAATTAAAAGTGGGTATCATAGGCTGCGGTACGATAGGAAATGAGATAGCTGCCTCATGCGTGGGGCTTTTGAAAGACAAGATTGAACTCAAAGCGTTATACGATATAGATAAGAAAAAAAGCAGAACACTTTCGCGTTTGGTAAAGAGAGATATAACAGTAGATTCTATGGACACACTTTTTGATAAAGCCGATTTAATAGTGGAATCCGCAAGCGCCGGCATCTCGCGAGAGGTGGTAGAAAAGGCTATAGAAAAATCAAAAGATGTTATGGTAATGAGTGTTGGAGGGCTGATTGAATCGGAGGGCCTTTTAGAGGAGGCCGGAAAGAAAAATATCAGGGTCTATTTTCCAAGCGGCGCTGTTTGCGGAATAGACGGCTTGAAAAGCGCAAGGCTTTCCAGAATAGAGAGCGTTACATTGACGACAAGGAAACCTCCCGGGGGCTTAGAAGGAGCCCCTTATTTGAAAGAAAAAAATATCGATATACATTCCATAAAAGGCGAAAAAGTCTTATTTAGCGGCAACCCTCTTGAGGCAGTAAAGGGTTTCCCGAAGAATATCAACGTAGCATCTCTGTTGAGCCTGGCAGGAATCGGGGCTGAAAAAACAAAGGTTCGGATTGTTACCTCTCCGGGGTATACAAAAAACGTCCACGAAATAGAAATAACCGGTGATTTTGGCAGCATTAGGACAAGAACAGAAAATGTCCCCTCTCGGAAAAATCCGAAGACAAGCGCTCTTGCAATCCTCTCCGCTATAGCTACGCTAAAAGGCATAGTGGAGAGCATTAAAATAGGAACGTGAGTATGAAAGGAGGTGAAATAAATGGCGAAGGTACTATGTAAATGTGGTATAAAGAGAAAGAAAGGTTACCTTTATTTTGTCGGCAAAAATGGATGCGCTTATGAGACAAAAATGGCTCGCGGCAAAAAGAAGGGTGGCGGAAGAAAAATGATCCACAACTGCCGCATAAAGAAGCAGAAAGGCTATCTCTACTTTATTGACAGAAAAGGCAACGTCTCTTGTGCAAAGATGCAACGTGGTGGAAGAAAAAAGAGAAGAAAAAGATAGGCTTAATAGTAGAAAAATAACGGTTAATGGTATGCAGCGTCATTGCGAGGGCACGGAGTGCCCGAAGCAATCTCAATGGGATTGCTTCGGTGCCTTCGGCACTTCGCAAGGACACCGTAAACCACAAACCGAATCGCAATGAAAATCGACAGAAAAGATTTCCTCATACAGGTAAAGTATGCCGATTTTATAGTCGATAGAGAAAACATCCAGAAATATTTCTTCGGATTTGGCGGAGAATTATACCTTAGCGCCGAAGAAATCACCGGTTACGAACCTCAGATTATCGACGATATAAAATCCTTTGTTAAAAATAACCGCCTTCCGTTACGCCTCCACGCGCCCATTGCGGAAATTGACTATTCGCAAGTCCAGGATGCCACCTCTTATATGCAATCTCTTTATCGTAAAGTAATCCGGCTTTGCAAGGTTTTAGATATAAGTCACGTTGTTACGCACGCAGAATTTAATTACCATAGCGATTTCCCGATGGATAGACAATTTGGAAATGCAGTTTTGTTGTGGCGTACGTTATGCGGCGAATTTAAAATCAATAATATACATATAAATATCGAAAATCATTGCGAAATTGAACCCGACTATTTAGTTATGTTTATGGAAAGAATCGGGTCTCCTTATTTTGGTATGTGCGTAGATGTAGGCCATTTCAACGCATTCAGTAATTTAGATATCAAAAAATGCCTGGAAAAATACCCTATTGGCTCTATAAAGGAAGTGCATTTGGCTGACAATAAAGGCGATGGCGATACACACCTTCCTTTAGGGGATGGCAATATCGATTTTGTAAGTTTTTTTGAAACTTTCTCCGGAAGGCGCGAGAGGTGTGCATTTGTATTAGAGCCACGGGACATCAAAGAGGCGCAAAAAAGTTTATCCTATCTTAGAAAGAAAGGCTTTCTTGTTGAGTAAGGCGTGTATATTTCTGGGTACAAGCGGGTATAGCTATCAGCACTGGAGGGGTGTTTTTTATCCGGAGGGTTTAAAAGAGAATAGGTGGCTTGAGCATTACGCCAAGTTTTTTGATACGGTTGAGCTCAACGTTACCTTTTACCGGCTTCCAAAAGAAAGCGCGTTTTTAAACTGGCATAAGAGAACGCCCAAAAATTTCAAATTTTCTGTGAAAGGAAGCAGGTTTATAACTCATGTAAAGAAACTTAAAGATTCCAGCCAACCGCTTAAATTATTCTTTTCGAGGGTTAAGCTGTTAAAAGGGAAACTTGGGCCTGTATTGTGGCAGCTTCCACCATCGTTTAAAGCCGATTCAAAAAGGCTTAGAGCCTTTCTGAAATGCTTAAAGCAATATAAAGGCCTCAGGCATGTTTTCGAATTCCGAAATGAAACGTGGTACTCTACGGAAATTTTAGACATGTTAAAAGGCGAGGGCAGGGCTTTATGCAGCGCTGATTGGCCTCTCTTTAGCAAGGACATTCACCCCGTTAGAAAAGAATTTTCTAACGGGGTTCATATTACAGATGATTTTATCTATTTACGGCGTCATGGCCGGGGAGCTCGATTATACGGGGGTTGTTATACAAATCGACAGCTGGAAAAAGACGCCGAGATTATAAAGAAACATTTAAAAGAAAAACGCGATGTATACATCTACTTTAATAACGATGCGCACGGATATGCTGTGAAGAACGCGTTAGAGCTGAAAAGGCTCGTGCCATGAAGAAACCCCTCTCCGCTAAACTAACGGACATTTATAACCGGCTATACGCCCATTTCGGGCCGCAGCATTGGTGGCCCGCAGAAAATCCATTTGAAGTTATGATAGGAGCGATACTTACACAGAATACAGCGTGGTCGAATGTTGAGAAAACTATAGCAAATTTAAAAAGGAAAAAACTTCTTTCTCCACAAAAAATAGAACGCGTTCACACGAGAAGCTTAGCAACAGCCATAAAATCATCCGGCTTTTACAACGAAAAGGCGAAGAAACTAAAAGCGTTTATAAAATTTTTAATTCTATTTTGTGACGGCAATATAAATAAACTATATCCTAACGGCGCAGAGGTTCTTAGAAAAGAATTTTTAAAAAT
>JAUWBJ010000044.1 GCA_030605095.1 Candidatus Omnitrophota bacterium
AAAAGACAGATTATCGATATTCTCGGTTTAGAGAAAGAAGAAATTATACTCGCCAGCGCGAAAGAAGGAAAGGGGACGCAGGAGATTCTCGAGAGAATTGTAAAGAAAATTCCCCCGCCGCACGGAGATATTTCAAACCCGCTTCAGGCGCTTATTTTTGATTCAAGATTCGATACATACAAAGGGGCAGTTCTTTTTGTAAGGCTAGTTAACGGCCTTGTGAAAAAAGGTATGAATATAAAGATGATGAATACGGGTAAGGTTTATGAAGTAAAAGAAGTAGGCATATTCAGGCCAAAACCGACCGAGGTTGATAAACTTGCCTGCGGAGAAGTAGGGTATCTTGCCTGCAATATAAGAGACGCGCGGGAAGTCATAATAGGCGATACCGTAACGGATCGAGAGAACCCTGCTTTCAGTGCGCTCCCCGGCTATAGAAAGCTTAATCCTATGGTGTATTGCGGAATATACCCTGTTAATGCCGGGGATTTCCCTGCTTTAAAAGAGGCCATTGAGAAGATGAAACTGTCGGATGCCTCCTTTGTGTTTGAACCGGAATCTTCGGCGGCTTTAGGCATGGGATTTCGATGCGGCTTTTTGGGGCTTCTCCATATGGAGATTATTCAGGAGCGTCTTGAGAGAGAATACAATCTGAATCTTGTAATTACGACGCCCAGTGTCATATATAGAGTCATAATGAAAAAAGGCAACGTATTAAATATAGACAACCCGTCCAGATTTCCGCGGCCGGAGTTGATAGATAATATTGAGGAGCCGTATGTCCACGTTTTTATCATGATTCCGAAAGAATCTATAGGCGATGTAATGAAATTGACAGAGTCGAGGCGGGCCGTTTATAAAAGCACGGAATTCTTAGATGTTGACAAGGTACAGCTCGTTTACGAAATGCCGATAGCGGAGATTATCACCGATTTTTACGACAAGATAAAATCACTTACAAAAGGGTACGGGTCGCTTGACTATGAGATGTTAGATTATAGGAGAGCCGAGATAGTGAAGTTGGATATTTTTATAAACGGAGAGGTTGTCGATGCCCTATCTCTTTTGGTAAGCAGAGAAAAGTCCCACCTGAAAGGAAAGGCCATCGTCAGGAAGCTTAGGGACACTATACCGAAGCATCTTTTTAAGATTGCCCTCCAGGCAGCTATCGGAGGCCACGTAATAGCGAGGGAAACCATAAGCGCCATGGGTAAACACGTTACAAGCAAATGTTACGGTGGCGACATAACGAGAAAAAGGAAACTCTGGGAAAAGCAAAAGGCGGGTAAAAAACGCATGAAGCAGTTCGGGAAGATACAGATTCCGCAAGAGGCGTTTTTCGCCGCATTAAAAACATAAAGGAAAATAATATGTCAAAATACAAGACATGGCAGTACTGGCGGGATGAATGGGTAAAACCGGTTTTGTACGCCCTCATCATCGCCCTTTTTATAAGGACATTTATCGCGCAGCCGTTTAAGATTCCGAGTTCATCTATGAAGCCGACCTTCATACCCGGGGACAGGATATTTGTAAATAAATTTATATATGGAGCAAAGATACCTTTTATCGATGTAAGGCTTCCGAAGATAAGAGAACCAGAAAGGGGAGACATTATAGTATTCCGCTCGCCTGTGGAACGGAAAAAATTCCTGGTTAAAAGATTGGCCGGATTGCCCGGCGATACTGTTGAGGTGAAAAATCAGCATGTAAAAGTACCTGCGAACTCTTACTATGTTCTGGGAGATAATAGCCAAAATTCTGTTGACTCGCGTTATTGGGGATTTGTTCCGGCGAAAAACTTAGCAGGCAAGGTTTTCTTTATCCACTGGCCTATTAGGAGGATACGGGTAGTCAAATGAATCTCGCCAACAAAATTACAATTTTAAGGATACTCCTTATTCCATTTTTCATATCGTTTATCCTTTATTCAAAATGGGAAATGGCATTAATTATTTTTATTATAGCGGCAATAAGCGACGGAGTAGACGGATATCTGGCCAGGGCCTTGAAGCAGAGGACAGAACTCGGAAGAATTCTGGATCCGATAGCGGATAAAATCCTTATCCTAAGCGCTTTTATAGCCTTTTCCGTTGTCAAGGACCTTCCGGCCGCTATAAAGCTGCCCCGCTACGTGCCTATTGTAATAATTTCCCGAGACGCTATTATTGTTCTTGGCGTGCTCCTTATCTATTTCATAAAGGGAAAAATGGAAATAAAACCCACCATTATCAGCAAAATCACCACATTCCTGCAGATGATTACCGTGATAAGTATTCTTCTTAAACTCGCCGTATCCGGTATCCTGTGGAACGTTGCCGTCGGATTTACTGTTTATTCAGGCCTGGATTATATTATAAGGGGCTCGAGACTCCTCAATGAGTAAAAACCTGCCTGTTATATCTATTGTTGGAAGGCCCAATGTCGGGAAGTCAAGCCTGTTTAATCGGGTTATCGGCAAAAGGTATGCTGTGGTCGAAGAACGAGAAGGCACGACAAGGGATAGGATTGAAAAACCCCTAAAGGTTAAAGACAAGAATTTTATATTGGCCGATACAGGCGGCTTTTTACCTCACGGAAAAGACGAGATTCAGGTTTTAATAAAAGCGCAAATTGAAAGGGCTATTTTATCTTCGGATCTCCTTTTATTCGTATGCGATGGCGAAAAAGGGCTTTTACCATTAGATATGGATTTAGCAATCCGGCTGCGCAAGTCCGGCAAAAAAATAATCCTCGTTATAAATAAAATAGACAATGAAGAGAGAAAAGAAAATATTTTAGATTTCTACCAGCTTGGATTGGGCGAGCCTTTCGGGATTTCATGCCTTCATAATCTGGGAGTAAAAGAGCTTCTCGACGAGGTTGTAGATGCCATACCCTTATACTCCGAAGCCGAAATCGAAAAGTATCACCCCATTAAAGTCGTTATTTGCGGAAGGCCCAATGTCGGAAAATCTTCTTTTCTGAACAAGGTGCTTGACCAGGAAAGGGTTATTGTTCATGAGAAGCCCGGCACAACCAGGGACTCGATAGATACCTATTTCAAGAAAGACGGAATAATGTTTTTACTTATTGATACAGCCGGCATAAGGCACAGGAGGAAGGTAAAAGAGGCCGTTGACTTTTACAGTATGATGAGGGCCAAGGCCTCGATAGACCGCTCCGACATAGCCATGCTTCTAATTGACGGCATGGAAGGCGTAACAAACGACGATATAAAGATTTTTGATTATATTAGAGAAAAAGGAAAAGGATGCGTGATAATTGTCAATAAATGGGACCTGGTAAAAAATATAGAAATGGCGAAATACAGGCAGGCCATTTTAAAAAGAGTACCGGAAGCAAGAAATTTTCCTATCGCGTTTGTTTCGGCAAAGACCGGCAGGAACGTATTGGACGCCTTTAACCTCGTTAAAGCCATAAAGACGAATCTAGACCTTTTTATAGATACCGGTACCCTGAATGATTTCCTGAAAGAGATACGCCCGGAGAATGTCAGCGTACCCCGCCGGAGAAAATACCCCAGATTCTATTATATGGCCCAGATCGGAACCTCTCCGAAAAGATTTTTAGCTTTTGTTAACGACGTAAAAGCGGTGAGCTCTTTCCATACCGCTTTTATAGAAAATAGGCTGAGGGAGAATTTTCCATTAGATGGAGTACCTATAAGGATAATGTGTAAGAAAAAGGCTAAAAGCCAAAGAAAGGATAAAAGATGATAAACTTATTAATATCATTAATCCTGGCTTATCTAATCGGCTCTATACCTACAAGTTTCATTTTTGGAAAGATTTTAAAGAAGATCGATATACGAAAACACGGAAGCGGTAATGTCGGTACCACAAATGTTTTCAGGGCAGTAGGAAAAATCCCCGCTCTAATTGTCTTGTTGCTCGACGTATTTAAAGGAAGTTTCGCCGTATTTTTCCTTCCGGAATTCTTTTTTAATAACACGATAGGCATAACTATAGGTTTTGAAATTTACCAGATTCTTTTAGGATTATTCGTAATCGCAGGCCACGTCTGGAGCGTATTTTTGAAATTCAAAGGGGGAAAGGGCGTGGCGACAACAGCAGGCGTGCTTCTTGTATTGGCCCCCAAGATATTGGTAGGCAGCCTTTTTATCTGGATTCTTGTTTTCCTTGCGTTCAGAATTGTTTCTGTCGCGTCTATCACTGCATCGATATTTTTACCAATATTTGCAATTATATTGCACCGGCCTATATACCTCGTTCTATTCTGCGTTCTCCTCTGTATCTTCGGCACCTACAAACACAAATCCAACATAAAGCGCCTCATCCGCGGCGAAGAAAAGAAACTCTTCTAACCCCACCTATCTATCGAAATTCGATTTCGATAGCCAGATGTTAAAGATAAAAAAGTTAGATGAAATATTACACTCCTGTGACACATGATTTCCATAATTATGATATATTATTATGCAATAAGCAATCTAGATAAAGGCAAACTTACAGTGATGTAAGTGCGCAAAGCTTAGGGTCTAGAAGGCATTAATTCTAGAAAGCCAAGCTGCCTAGAAGCAGGCAAGCTTGGCTTTTTTAGTTTATGAAGAACAAAATATACATAATAATCAAACCCATAGCGCTTATTCTTGTAGTAACGTTGTTATTACAGAATATTGTATGGGCTAACCCAGAGATAGGGCAAGAAAAAGCTACCTCTCGCACCCTCCAAGTTCAATCAAAGTTTGTTACTCCCGAAGGATATCTTGAGCTTTTCGTTAAAGCTTTTGTCGAGGTCTTTAATCCGGAAGAGCTTATAGATGATGTAAAATTTAAAAACGAAGTTAACTACCATCCCCGGCCACTCTATAAAACTAAACGCTATGGTGATATACAGCTTTTTGCCAATTTCGACAATGAAGACAAAAGTAAGGATAAACACGGCAAGTATCAAGATGAAGACGGGAATTGGATTGTCCCCTGTCTTGTCGGTTATAAGAAGAAAGGCCAATTCTGGCAATACTACGACTACGAAGCAGTTATACCTCCGGATAAAGACATTACTTTGAGAAAGCCGGGTGAAAACCCCAAACCTTCTAAACCAGCGCTCGAAGAAAGGAAACCAGTTAAACAAGAAGAAGCTTTAGGCAAGGAAATGACGTTGAAGGAGAAAATCAAGGCAATAGATACATATTATAAAAAAAGAGAGATGGACGGCAGGCTAACTGCGTACAGACGGACAAAAGGAGTTATTTTTCTATCGTCACCGACAAAAAGTCTAGTAGAGGTGGCTGAAATTTTCCTAAAGGGTGAAGAAAATAAGAAAGTATTTGATATGGGAAGCGGGACAGGAAAAGCAGTCGCAATCTTTTCATTATATTCTAATAATGTTAAAGGACGCGAAATCGATTCTGATTTAGTGCCGCAGGCAGATAGAAGCATAGATGAGCTTGCAAGTGATAATATAATTGACAAGGGTAGAATCGATATAAAAGAAGGTGATTTCTGGCAACATGACTTTTCAAAATACGATTATGATCTAGTATATATTTACTGGCCTTATTCAGAAGCTGATAGCGGTCGGATGGCACAGAAACTAGAAGAGAAGCTTCTACGTGAGTTAAGGCCGGGTGCAGTATTTGTGGTGGAGTGCAGTAACGCGAATAAACTCACAGAATTCAAGACGCTCAAGAAAATAGAGCTTCCATATTCGGAACAAAATATATCTTCAAATATACACGCATATAGGATTCCAACAAAAAAGTTGACTCCACAAGCAAAAAGCGAACCCGGCAAAGACGCTGAACAAGGAAAAACCCCACCTGCTGAAAAAGAAAAACAAGGCGATGCAAAGCCAGATAAATCAAAACCTCCCGCCAAAGAGGACAGCAGCTCACAGAATACTGACCACACCTTACCACCAGATGAATCAGAACGAGCCTTTAAGGCAAAATCGGGGACTAGATGGGGTTGGGGAGCGATAGTTAGTGGCTTGGTTGGTTTAGGCGCGGGAATATTAATGGGTTTACCGATATTGTGGATAGTTATTGGTGGGTTATTATTTGGTTGGGCAGGGATAAAATATTTTGTTATGGGGAGAGCAACATATAAGAAGATGATAGAAGCTGGATTCATTCCTGAAGCCGCCCGCCGGCAAGCCATTGCCCTGCCCGAGATTGATTACAAAGACAAAGAATTTAGAGCTCTTATAAAGAAATGTAGAGACCTCCGAGAACTAATTGCAATTATGAAACTAAGAAGGGAATCTAGAAAATCCTTACATGACCCTGAAATGAAGTTACGCGACAAAAAGAAAAAATTAAATGAATTTCTTATCGAGGGAGGTATCTATCCTCAAGCAGCTGATGTGTTTTTAGATTTAGTCCTTTCCAAAAATCCAATCAACCGGCTCGTAGCCCGATGGATAATGACCCATGAGGAAGTAGAAACTCAGTTTAAATCTCACTTTATGGGGATGTTGGGCATCTTTCCTATAATTGGAAAGGGAATATGGGTTCTCGGTTGCTTAGTCGGTCCTACAATCTCGAGAAGGGCTAAGAGGAAGGAACTACGTCGTGAAGTACATCCTATAGTAGAATTTGCTCATAATAAACTCAGCAGAAAATTTCTACTCAATAAACTTACAGAAGCATCCCTTCTTGAAATAGATGAGGTATCTAGCGAGCTTAAATTAACCGATCTTGAAAGAAACACTAAGTTGTATGTAGGACTCCTTTTATTGAAAGAAATATTAGATAATAGAGGCACCATCTCTAAGGAGTTTAAGAAAGATCTAAAAAACAATACAATCCCGGGTCTGAGAGCAGTTGAGGGCCTTACAGGTATCTATCCAACTCAGAAAGTAGACATCACAATAAGAACACCTGCTAAAGACCCCATTGATTTCATAATTAACCTTTTAAAGTATCTAACCGGAACAGATATTTCCACACGAAAGGATGATAGTGTTGTGATAGGGATACCTGATACTGTTTATCCAATCGAAGGATTACTCTTAAAGAAGCTACACAACTTACAACTATTGTATGTTGGGACTGGTTTAACTCGAAAAGATGTTAAGCATTTTATAAAAGAAATTGAGAGAGATTTCCTTCGGAACCGTGCAGAAGATGCGTATTTAAATCGTATAGGTGATGATTCATTGGCGCAATTACACCGTCGTTTATTAGCAAAACGAAGACAGGAGGGTAAACCTAATCTGGACCATTCTCCGGAAGACTTTGATTTAATAAAGAGACACATTTTCAGAGGTGGATTAAAAGATATAATAGATAAAGCACTTAATGAAGATTTCAGGGGTATTAGAGTCGTTATAACGCAGGCACTCTTTGATAGCGATGTTTATATAAAAGATATGGCAATTAAAATTGCAAAGGAAGCTTATGCACACGATGAGAAGATTATGGAGGCAGTAAGGATAGCAGGAAGAAAGACCTCCACCTCGCGTCCTACGGACAACATACACTTCTTCTCCGGGCCTCCAGGGCGCATCATTGGTCCATTAGGAAGCCAATCTAACCGTCTCGGTCATTGGCTTGAATTTTTGCAATCTGTGAAAAATCCAACATTACACACAACCCCTAGGCCGCATCTGGGGTGGTTACCACTAGGGTCGCCATTTACAGCATTTTTGTCTGGTCCTCTTGCGGGAGACAGGCAAGATGGGGTAGGTCAACCGGATGAAGAAGAGAAAATTCCAATAATAGATGAGTTAGATATACCTGTTTCATCAGGAGATATAACTGAGACCGCCATTATTATGCTCGAAGATATAGAAGGAAATCCGGAAGGACACAGGGCGCTCTTTACATGCAGGCCAAAAACACCCGAAGAATGGCTTGCGGTAGCAAAACCGCTCGGTTTTGAAGAAACTATATCTTCGTGGCGCGAAGAACTCGCTGAGGCAATAACAGGGGATGTCCTTACGGAAAATCGGCCTAAGACTGAAAAAGTACAGGTAAAGTTACCTAACGGACAGGTCGTCTTCACAAGGACGCATAAAATCAAATTCCCATGGACAATCGAAATCAGCGGCCAGAGATACGAGGTAGTAACATTGCTTACTTACGATCCGGATTCGAACACGAAATTTGAGAGGGCATTAAGCGACGCAAATGAAGAACGTGTGCAGCAATTCATATTATCTCTCGCAGCTGTGGATATTCTCGATTTTCCTATGGTTATAAAAGGTGATACATCTGTAGGAAAATTGGCCGATGAGCTTACCAAAGATGCAAATGAAAAGACAGGTTATATGAAAGTTCTCATATCAGCTGAAGAGGCAGCGAGAATAAGAGAAAAACTCGCGGAGGACATAGAAACAAAAGAACAATTGAAAAGTATGCAGGAAATGCTGGATGCGGCAACTGCGTTGATGAAAGTTTTTAAGGCATCCGATGCCCTATCGTTATTACTTCAGGAACAGATGAGTATAAAAGAAAGGCAAAAATCGCGAAAGGCAAGGATGCAACTATCAGAAAAAAGAAAAGAAATTGTTGAATATCGGCAAAAGATTGCTTTAGAGCTTACAGCAAGCAGGATGAAAGATGGAAGGTTTAGGGAAGCACAACAGTTAATAAAAAAACATGTTAATCAAAAAGAACACCCTGAGGCAGCGAAGCTTTTAGCCGAAGCTGAAGAGAAAATAGACGGTGAAGATAAGGCTGAGGAGGATAGGAAGGTAGAGGAGAGAGTTGACGGAGTCAAGAAGTTGCTGAGGGATGGTTTGTGGTATAAAGCCTGGCATGCTGTTTGCGAAGCACGGAGAGAGTTTCCCGAACGCAATGAATTTGTTGAGCTCGCTGACGAAGTAGGCCGAAAAGCTCGTTCCGGCGTTCCCGGACATCCTGCCGTTCCTTGCTGGATTCCCCCTGAAGACAGTGCTCGGCTCGTTGAATTGTCAAAACTCAATGATGCTATGATACATGAGAAAGATGAGTTGGAGAAAAACGGGAAAAATTTAGCCGATAATATTTATCGCCGTAGAAAGTTAGAGTTGTTTGGCAGATATAAAAAGGTTATTACTGAGCTTATTGATCGTATTAATGCGCTCCCCGAAGATGTTTGGAATGTGACCAACCAAAAGGCCAGGGGACAAAATCCTTTGCTTCAGAATCCTATCGCTGATTCAAAATGGCCGGCATCTTTCAAAGAATTTAAAACAATCATGGGTTGGATATTTCATCCACAAGTGGGTGAACAAAAGACCATGGATGGCAAGCGTTATGCAGAAGAGATTCAATACAAAGATGAACTCGCGCGCGGCTTGATCAGTGTCTTCGCATTCATTATTCCAGGATTTTACGATACAAAGGATCAATATAAAGGTGAATCTCGGTTAAAGTGGTTAAGCGGTGAAGGTGTAACTATCGAGGAAAAACCAGCACTAGCCTATGACGTTGCGGAAGATGGAGTAGAAGAAACTTCGGAGGATGAACGGAGAAAATTGGATAATGCTGTGGAATATTCTAAACAATATATAGAAAAAGCTAAGGCAACAAAAGACCCTGATAAAGCAAAACAACTTATTGCCAACAGTTTGAAGCTCTTTATAGAAGGCGATATAGACTTACCTTTATTATATAGAGCCGGATGGGGGCCCTATCCAGCTATGACATTTTTGGCTGCAATTGTAGAAGCAGGTGCCATACCTATTCTTTCTCCAAGGGAATTAGTGGAAAAACTGCGTACAGCCCCTATGCATAAGAAAGATATTATCATTTCACGAGAGGGACAGACAGTTATACGGGTTTTTATGGATGATGGAGGGGTTTTTAAGTCACCTATATTATCTGCAAACGGAGTATTCGATATTTACAAACTTGATCCCAAAGACAAAAAGAAGACCATAGGAGTCGCAGAGGCAAGAAAAATCATTGAAGATAATGACGAGTGGGAAAGAATGCTTAAAGAACTTGAGAAGTCAGATTGGGAAGGCGAGAAGATGAAGTTCTATATAGGGGGCGGAGATTACGATTTTAAGACAAAAGAAGGCGTAGAGCGCTTGGTTGAGGCGATTTACCCTGCTAAACCAGATAATGAGCGAAAATTGATTGTCGATAAACATTGGAATGAGCTAAAAGATTTTGAAGAAAGATATTCCTCGCTAGAAGAGACCTATCCCCAGCCACGCCAGGCATCGATGGATGCAGTTACGCGTAGGTTCTACTGTGTTTTAAATTACTTTGCACATTGTCACGATTACTTATCAAAACAAGGGAAAAATGCAGAATATGCTGCAAGGTATTTCATAGAAACTATTCTCGAAAGTGCTTATCAGGATATTCGTACCCAGACCAGGATTGCCTGTACAAGGGATAATTATATACTTGACGATGCTGTAATAAAGGGGATGATACAGGAAAAGTCAATGAGTTCTAAGGATTACGGTGGTGCTTTATCAGTTCTCCAAAAGGCCATAAATATTCCAGAAGAATGGAAACAATTTACAAGTGATGGTATAGAAACCGCCTATGCCCCATGGGAGGCATTGGTCGCCTGGGATTATGAAGCTCCGAAAGAGGAAGTGGAAGGTGAAAGAGAATGGCGCAGTTGGTTATGGAGCGAAGCAGTTGAGAGCATAACAGATATTGTCCTAAGAGCCTGGAATGATCTAAAAAGTGCGTCAAGTGATAATATTTTTAATCATGCCGGGTTCACAATTACCAAAGACGGTCATATAGAATCCCCGCATATCATGACTATCTTGTCCAAAATCGGATATGTGCCGAAGATAAAACACGATGATTTTGTTGATTTAATAAGAGAATATCACGAGGAGGCGCTTCTTTCAGCGAAAGTATTACCATCACAAGATGGATATTGCCCGGTAATTGTCGTCAATTTGAATGTGGAAAATGGTTGGGGATTCAAGGGATACATAGCAGGAGGAGAAGTTCCTAAAGGAGAAGAGGGCAGAATAAGGATTCTACTTTTTAAAGATAATGGTGAACTTATCACCGATGATGATATTTATCATCAATTTGTAGAAGACGGCAAGTTGAAATTAGATGATGATGGGACTCCTTTGTTAGCCAAGGCCTTGGAAGAAGGGGTAAATGGTATAAATGCGAAAATAGTAATGCTTTATGCCTTAGTAGACGCGGAAAGATTTTCAGATGCCCTGCTAAAAGGAGCAAAGAAAGAAAATATAAATAGGCGTATTGCTGAAGATGTATTAGGTAATATAAGAAAAAAAG
>JAUWBJ010000081.1 GCA_030605095.1 Candidatus Omnitrophota bacterium
GCGTCCTTCCAGGGTCTCATGATTTTGAGCCCCAGCTTTTTAAGTCTATAATTTTCCAAGGCCTCGGAGCGGGCGCGCGGAGCAGCTAAATTAAACGTGCCTGAAGACACGGGTTCAATCTTTAAATTATGATTTTTTAAAATCTCTTTAATTGCCACGGTAATATCATAACGGGAACATTCGTTCTTATCGCCGTTTACCATATGATAGAGCCCGAAATTGTTGTCTATGTTTAATAATTTTTGTATGCCTGTGAGAAGATCTTTCGCGTATACGGGGCTTCCGAATTTGTCATCTATAATTTTAAGGTGCTTTTCTCCGTCGAGAATCTTTTTCATGATTTTCCCTATAAATTTCTTATCCTTTCCGGGGCCGCCACCCATCATCCAACCGGTTCTTACGATATAGTATTTTTTTAAAATTGATGAAACCTCCTTTTCGCCGGCTAATTTGGATTTTCCGTACGTGTTCACCGGGTCCGGCACATCGGTTTCTCTGGCCGGCCTGCCAAGCGAGCCGGAGAAAACCGACCCGGAGCTTATATATATCATTACCGCACTTATTCTTTTGCATGCGAGCGCAACATTCCGAGCGCCGTCCCGATTACACTTATACGCCAATTCTTCGTCGCGCTCGCATTTATCAACGTCCGTAAGCGCGGCTAAATGCAATACTATATGCGGTTTTGCTTTATATATAAATTGCCTTGTGATATTCTCATCGGTGACGTCTATCTTTTCATCATTGCCTGTTATGTCTGAAAAGATTAAATCAAAATCGTCAAATACGTCTTTCACATGATGCCCGACCATGCCGCTGACACCGGTGACCAATAGCCTTTTTTTCAATTTAATCCTTCCCCTTGTCTAAATTACATGTTTCATAAATCAATTTCGTGGAAAATTCAGCGTTATCCATGCCTAAATCTTTTATTAAGGATTTTTTTATTGCCCCATCGGGCACCGTGTTCATCTGTTGGATTATTCTGTCCCAGGATAACTCCCCCGTTACGGCGTTCCATTTTTCACCTGGCGGCAGGACCGACGGATGAATATACTTATTACTACAAATGCTTAAAACCGGTATGCCCATCAGAGCTGCCTGGCGCAAAACCATCGTATAAGCCCCTATTACTAAAAAAGACTTCTCCAGGTCTTCGACAAGCGAATTATTCGATAATTCAAGTTTTTTTGAATTTACAGCATTTGATATCCGTACCTTGTCTCGGAACCGAATTCTGGCATGAGGGTGCAACCTGTATCTGATCCTCATGTTCTCTCTTGAATTCTTTATATTCAGTAAATTGTCTATCGCTTCGAGAAGGCTCGTCGTATCGAAAGGGGTCAGGCCTCCGGCAAATAATATAAATTCCTTATTCTCCCTCTTAACCTCCGGCGATTTAGAAACGGCGCCTGTATCTTTCCATCCTTTGAAGCGGGGGCTATAGCATAGAGGAAATTTTGTCGTCGGAGGATAGTTCTCACCTAACATATTCTTTGTTTCCTCACTATATACAAAAAAAACATCGGGCATCGCAAACTTTGTTTCATTTTCCTTTTTATGCGGAAAATACCACAACTTTTCTGGAATTATCATGGCATGCTGCGCGGTAACGCCCGATAACGATTCCTCTTTTGCAACCTGCCAGACTATTTTAGAATAAAAGTGCATTTCGTGGACCGCTGTCAATGCTTTGTAATTTGACTGACCGGGTGAAACCAGAGTTTTAATTAAAGAATATAAATCAACGTGGAAATACCAGGTTTGCGATAAAAACCACTCCAGAAAAGTCGCTAAAATATCCAGATAATAAATATTTATTGCTCTTTTACGGGTTCTTTCGAAAACATCCTTTATTATTGCGTGGGTAATATTAAAAAAAAGTTTTATTTTTTTAAAATATGGCAGGGATGTAAACCTTCGGCCGATTCTTTTTGAACGCGAAAAAACTATCTTGTCTACGGGAAACCCCTCATCTTCCGATAAATACGATGTCCTGTAGCGATCGGAATGGTCAGTAATCTCGTCCGGCATTACTAAGAGAATCCGGCTTTTTTTATTTATGTGAACATAATTGAAACCCTTGTACCCCCAAAAACGTAAAGCGCCCTTTAGAGAACTTATAACAATACAGGAGATATAGTATATAATCCGCGAAAGGAAGTTTTTGCCGTAATCCGGATGCCACACCAGAGTCTCTTCCGGGCTTCGCGAGCCTGTCGGAGACGCCCACACCAGAAACCCTAATCCGGATTCATCAAGTTTTTTTGCCAGAGACGTGTTTAGTTCCGCTGCTGCATCTATAAGGCGTTCTGTCCGTGTTGTCAAAGCCATGTTTAAAATCCCGCCTGCATATATTTATATTTTATTTTGTCGCGTTTCATCATTTTTTTAACCCTTATAAGGTCTTCGGGCGTATCCACAGAAGTCGAATATTCATTGATAACAACGCCTTTCATCTTATATCCGTGCTCGAGGATCCTGATATATTCTATGTATTCAGCCTTTTCGAGAGGCGTAAGCGGCCAGCCGGCGAATTTTTGAAGGAATGCTTTCCTGAACGCAATCACGCAATAAAGTTTATAAAAATGGCCTATTCGAACCCGGGCTGGCGAAGGTATGTCGGACCGGGACATATACAGTATATCGTTGTTTAAATCAAGGACTACCTTGCATTCCGTAATATCATTTCGCGAGGGTGTCTTGCATATAAGCGTTGCGAATTTACAGGTTTTATCCTTCGATAGAGCTCTAACAAGTTTTGATATATCATCCGGGTTCACCAGCGGTTCATCGCCTTGTATGTTAACAACTATATCGCAATCCTTGACCTTGCCAACCGCCTCTGCAATGCGGTCAGTGCCCGTCTTGTGTTTTGAAGAAGTCATTATTGCCTTGCCGCCGTATTTTTCTACGGTTTCGAAAATTTTGCGCGAATCGGTGGCAACATATACCTCATCCAAATAATCGCAAAGCATGGCTCTTTTCATAACATGGATAACCATCGGAAGCCCTTCTATATCGACCAAGGGTTTGCCCGGGAATCTCGAAGAGGCCATTCTCGTTGGGATTATTCCTGCAACTTTCATAAATACCTTTTCGCTGAATTAAAGCACTTCTATTTCAGAAATATCGCGAACTATGTACTTTGTCTTCTCTAAAAGTCTCTCTTTTGAAGTCAGGCCGCTCAAAACGCCTATCGAAGCGGCAAGACCTGCGTTACTCCCCATCTCCACGTCGGTCGCGGCGTCCCCTACCATAACGGCACTTTCCTTATTTACCAAAAGTTCTTTAAGTATTAAATTGACCATATCCGGAGATGGCTTGTAATTCGCGACCATATCCTCGCCGACAACCATGTCAACCTTATCCTCTATTCCCAGAAATCCCATGGCCAGTTTCGCCCTTTCGGTCTTATCCGTAGTGGCGACGGCTAATTTGCACTTTTTTTTCTTCAGAGCCGTTACCAATTCACCCATACCTTTTATCGGCTTTATAATGCGGGACAACCTATTAATACTCATTCTATCAGCATCCCTGAAAGCGCTCTCGCATAAATCTTCTTTTCCTGGAAACCCGTTTCTTTTCAGGGCCTTTAACATCGCTTGCATAACAATTTCTCGCTTTTTAAGCCCGACAGGCCCTTCGGGCCTTAGCCTATTTTGTTTGAGATCTACGCCCATTTCATACATTACATCTTTTTTCTGATCCTCGGTAAGGCCAAGCCTGCTTTGCATGAAACTTACCCTCAAATCGATCATGCTGGCCCAGTATACATAAAGGTCCATAAGTGTGCCGTCTTTATCGAAGATAGCGAGCTCGATATTTTTGATTCTGTCGTTATTTACGATGAGGTCAACCATTGAGGGCCTTTAAATTTTGCCTTATCAGATTTTCCGCTATATCCGCGGCGCGCCTGATTGCGTTTATGTCGGAATAGAAATTTTCTTTTTTAACAAAGTCTTTGACGATTTTTCTGGCAAAAGTGCCTATCGCGATTCCGTTGGCGTGCACCCCACAAGCCCTGGCAAGCTCGCCTGTTTTGGAATTGGTTCCGCCCGATAACAAAATCATAACCGGCAGATTGCTTTTTTGTACGATATCCGCGCATGCAATTGCCTGAAGGGTTGTGTTGTAATCATCACTTCCGCCGCTCATCGGAACGCCGTCGGTCTGAACAATAAATCTTTCTTTTGTTATCTCATGGGCCCTTTTAATTCTTTCCATAAAACGCACATTTGATAAAAGATGCCTGTCAAGGCACATACTTAAAAAATTATTTCCGATTATACTATTCAAAAGGTTCCAGTCACTCAAAACAGCTTCGTCCTCATCGGTAACCGCATGGAGCTCTAAAAGTTCCGCGCCCGCTTTCACACACATGGGCAGCACTTTTTTAAAATCTACTTTTTCGTGCTCAAAGGAAATTGCGTCAGAATCGCAGACGGATTGA
>JAUWBJ010000104.1 GCA_030605095.1 Candidatus Omnitrophota bacterium
AACAAGCGGTATTTACTTTAAATACATAATAACTCCGGGGATACTTTTTCACATTTTCACGTTTATTTTTGCGGGATTTATTTTCAGCGGGTTTTATTACCTTTTGCGCTCCGATAAGGCGTATCTCAATTTTAAGAGAAATCAAAGGGCATGGTTATTTTTCGGTATGTTTTTCGGAATGCTGGCTCACCTTAGCTTCTTTCTGGCAACATACAGAATAACATTTTTACCTTTTGGTTTATTCTGTATTATTCCATATCTGGCCCTGGTAAGTTACACCATAGTGAAGTACCATGTTTTAGAAATCAACATTCTTATTAACAAAATGACCGTTTTGTCATATACCACGTTATTTATTATATTCATCCATATGTTAGCTATCCACGTATTACATAGAATAATAGGAGTAGAGTATTTTGAATCTTCGATAATCTCAGGTTGCATTATTTTACTCAACCTTTTATTCACAGTACATTACGGAAGGATACTGAAATTAAACAAGGTCACCAAGCGTATAGTTTATGAGAAGCGGTCCGATTACTATAGATTTTTAGAAGAATTTAATTCCATGCTTGTTAAAACAAAGGAGTTAGATGTCCTTTTAGATTATATCGTTAATTCTTTAGTAAACATAGTAGGCGTGGAGTGCGCTTCTCTTTATTTATTTGAGGAAGAAACTTCGAAATTCCAGCTAAAAGTATGCAGTGGAATTGATAAGGAAAAAATGCAAGAATTAGGCGACATTTCCGCTAAAAGCCCGCTTATAGATTTTTTGAGAGAGGGAAATATTTTTGTAACAAAAGAGAGTGGAGATTTTGCTCAGGATTATGATTTGAAAGAAACAGGAAAGGCGTTTTCCAAGATTAACGTAAAGCTTACGATACCTCTATATTATAGTATGCCTTTATATCATGCCAGGGATATTGTCGGATTTTTGAATTTGGGCGATAAGAAAGACCGCACGGATTATGGTAAAGAAGATATCGATATATTAAATACTATTGGCAGGCAGGTAGGTATTTGTCTTGACACCGCAAGGCTTTTGTCCCTGTCTATCGAAGACGACCTTACAAAACTTTATAGACATAGTTATTTCCATAAAAGAATCGAAGAAGAGATTGAGAGAAGCAAGCGTTATAATAGGATATTTTCTTTGCTTATGATAGACATAGACAATTTTAAGAAGATAAACGATGTATTCGGACACCTCGTCGGCGATGAAGTATTGAGAAGAGTCGCTTACACATTAAAAGCTACTTTAAGAAAAACGGATATCGTAGCACGGTATGGAGGAGAGGAGTTCGGCATTTTAATACCGGAAACCGATAAATCGAAGGCATTTATTGTAGCCGAAGGGATTAGAATTCGCATAGAGGAAGAATTCACAAAAACCGATAATATAAAACAGATTATTAGTGATAGATTTTCAGATAAGAAAGACTCCTTTAAGGTTAGGATAAGCATAGGTGTCAGCTCTTACAGGCCCAATGTCGAAAAATATCAATTAATCAGAGAAGCCGATGAGGCATTGTATAGGGCTAAGGCGCAGGGGAAAAATCGGGTTTGTTGAATTCAACCCCTCGATGAAATTTTTTTAAGGCAGAAATTTCAGGGGCCGTAGTAAAGCGGGATTACGCAGCGTTCGCAACGCTGAGTCACGGGTTCAACTCCCGTCGGCTCCACCATGTGGAGCCTCTGCTCCTTTGTTCGAACCTATTTTAAGGGATACCCTTAAAATAATCAAGAAAATTTATCAACGTGTAACGAAAACTCGGCGCGGCTGTGGCTCACACCAAAACCAAGTGCCGCAGCCGCTGCGTCCTCGCGACGCAAAGAGTTCGTATATAAAGAGCAAGGCCGCTCGTCCGCTTCCGCCTCAGCCTAACGAAGGATAACGAAGGCTTCGGCGGAAGCCGAGCCTTCAT
>JAUWBJ010000058.1 GCA_030605095.1 Candidatus Omnitrophota bacterium
TTTTTGGAGTGGGCTTAGGGCAGTCAGCTCAAAAACTTTTCTATCTTCCCCAATCGCACACAGACTTCATATTTTCCATAATAGGCGAGGAACTCGGATTTATGGGGGCAGCCTCTATTGTTATATTATTTGGCGCCGTTATCTGGCAGGGTATGCGCGCCTTCTTTAAAGAGAGCCGGCCGTTTAATAAAATTCTTATCTTTGGCATAACGAATATGATAGCATTTGAGGCATTGGTTAACATGGGTGTAAGCGTAGGAGCCTTTCCGACAAAAGGGCTGCCTCTACCTTTTATTAGTTACGGGGGGACTTCTCTTGTATTTCACATGACGGCCATCGGGCTTATGTTGAACGCGATGAGGGAGTGATGAGCCCCGCCCTTCCTAAAAAAAATGAAGCTGATAAGATAAGGAAGAGTGGGATGGTTTTGCAAAAATGAAAATAAGAATAGAAATCAGAAGAAAAGGAAGGGCGGGGTGAGGGTATTAATAGCGTCCGGAGGAAGCGGAGGGCATATATTCCCTGCCGTTTCGCTTGCGAAGGAACTTAAGAAAGACAACGTAGAAATAATTTTTGTGGCAAGTAGAAGGCGCTTGGATAGAAATATTGTCCAAAACGAGGACTATAAAAAAATATTTCTCTCGGCCAACCCTATGCCGTATAAATTTAGCTGGCGGTTCGTTATCTTTTTGGCCAAATTAGCCATTGATAGCATTTGCGCATTATATATCCTTCTGCGATTCCGGCCGGATGTAGTTGTTGGTTTCGGCGGCTATACCGCTGGCGCTATTTTACTGTTGGCCGCCACGGCGGGTATAAAAACAGTGATACATGAACAGAATATAGTCCCCGGCAGGACAAACAGGTTTCTCGAGAGGTTCGTTGACAGTGTTGCTATAAGTTTTCCGGAGACCAAAAAATATTTCAGGAACAAAAATGTCGTGTTCACAGGCAACCCCTTAAGGGAAGAGAGCTTAAGGGAATATCGCTCGGAGGCATTTAACAGCTTAGGCCTGGAGAGAGATAAAATGACAATTCTTGTTATGGGCGGGAGCCAGGGCGCAAGTTCGCTTAACGATTTAGTATCCAGAAGCATAAGCCTCTTACCATTAGAAAAAAAAGAAAATATACAACTGGTTCACATCACCGGCCCAAAAGAGCCGGACAAGATTCAAAAGCGCTATAATGAGAACGGCATACACAGTAAGGTGCTTACGTTTATCCGGGATATAAACGAAGCGTATAGCGTTTCTGATTTAGCTATTAGCCGTTCGGGCGCTGCAGCGATTTTTGAACTCGCCGCCTTTAAAACACCTATGGTGCTGATACCCTATCCCGACAGAAAGAATAACCAGCGCTTTAACGCAAGATTTTTTGCCGAGAAGAACGCCGCAGTATATATAGATGAAAAGAACACGGGAATAGAAGAATTGCGCGATTTAATAACAGAACTCGTGGATAATCCGGCGAAGAGAAAAACGCTTTCCGAAAACGCCGGAAGGTTAAGCATTATAGACGGAGCAAGTAGGCTGAAGGAAGTTGTATTGTCATGAAGAAACCTGTCCCCGTCCCGAGCAAGATACACATGGTTGGTATAGGCGGTATTGGCATGAGCGGCCTTTCTTTTCTTCTGGCTGAAATGGGATGCAAGGTAAGCGGATCAGATATCGAGGAGAATAGCATTATAAAACGATTACGCCGAAAAGGCGTTTTGGTAAACATAGGCCATGACGGCTCTCACGTAAAAGGCAAGGATCTTGTTGTGTATTCTTCGAGCATTCCGAAGAGTAATCCGGAGCTGGTGGCCGCGAAATCCCGGAAGATGCCTGTAATATCGCGGACCGAACTTTTGAAAATGCTTATGGACAAAAATAAAAGAATCGTAGCCGTTACAGGCACTCACGGTAAGACGACGATTACGGCAATGGCCTCGCTCATGCTGGAAGAAGCCGGTTTTGACCCCACTGTTTTAATCGGAGGAGAATCGCCGCATTTTGGCGGTAACGCAAAACTCGGAAAAAGCGAAACACTTGTGGCTGAGGTAGATGAATCGGACGGCAGATTTGTTATTATGAGGCCTACCCACATCATTATGCCAAATCTGGAAAAAGAGCACGTGGAACACTACAAAGATGAGGCTCATCTCGTGGATACCTTCAGGCGTTTTTTAAACGCGCAATCTGCGAAAAGCATATTTTTCTACGCTATTGAAGACCGGAACTTAAGAAAAATCGCCGCAAGCTATAAAGGCAAAACCTTTAGCTTTGGGTTTTCTAAAAAGGCGGATGTATATGCAGCTAGCGTAGAACAAGATGCGTTTAAAAGCGCATTTGATTGTTTTTGGAAGAAGAGAAAAGTGGGGCGTTTTACAATAAATATACAGGGAGTTCACAATGTCTTAAATGCCCTGGCTGTAATTTCTCTCGGGATAGAATTAAAGGTTGATACCAGCACGATAAAGCATGCCCTCGCCTCATATAAAGGCGTAAAAAGAAGATTTGAGCTTATAGGCGAGCTTAACGGCGCAAAGATTGTAGAGGATTACGCCCATCATCCCACGGAAATAAGAGCCACAATTTCCGCCGCCCGTTCGCTCAAACCCAGAAGGTTGATAGCGGTATTTCAACCTCATCGATACACGAGAACAAAATCATTTTATAAGGAATTTTCCGATTCTTTTGCGGGCGCAAACGAGGTTATCCTGACAGACGTCTATTCCGCTATGGAAGACAGCATAAGTGGCGCCACCTCCAGGAGCATATACGATATTATGGCGAAGAAGAATAATCCTCTTCCCGTTAAGCTGTTAGAAAAGGTCGCGATACCCAGATACCTTTCGATAAAAGCGAAAAATGGAGACCTCGTTCTAATTTTGGGCGCAGGGGATATAGGGAAAATCGCTCAAGAGGTCAGATTTCCAAAAATAAAAGGCAGGGCCATTTTTAATGAACCGCTTTTTAAGCATACGACATTTCGTGTCGGCGGGCCCTCCGGGATTTGGGTAGAACCGGAAGATGAGACGGCTTTGAAAAAGATTCTTACTTTTGCTAAATCAAAAAGAAAAAAGACGCTTATAATAGGTAAAGGAAGCAATATCCTGGCGGAAGAGGGGGGTTTTAACGGCATAGCGATACATCTTGGAGGGGGATTTAAAAATATAACGTTTTCCGGCACAAAGGTTACCGCAGGCGCTGGCGCAATGTTGAGCCATTTAGTTGATTTAGCGTGTAAAAAAGGCCTTAAAGGCATGGAAGGGCTTGTCGGCATACCGGGCACAGTAGGCGGGGCGGTTTTTATGAATTCCGGTTACAGGCAAAAAATATCGGACTCTCTTCGGGAAGTAAGGGTTATGGATAGAACCGACGGAAGCATTCGAATTATAAAAAGAAAAAATTTCCGGTTTGGATATAGGTATTCAAATTTAGATAGGTATATAATATTAGAAGCGCAATTTCGATTGAGAGCAGGCAAAAAAGAAATATTACTGCAAAGAAAAAAAGCTCTCTTAGAAATTAAAAAAAGAGAGCAGCCACTCGGCTCTTTTAGCGCCGGGTGCGTTTTCCGAAATCCAAAAGGTAAAATTTCCGCAGCCCGGTATATCGATATGTCAGGCCTCAAAGGCAAAAGAATAGGGAATGCGGAGGTCTCAAGGACCCACGCTAATTTCATTATTAATTTAAAAAATGCTAAAGCCGGTGATATCTCGCGTCTTATCGGCTTTATAAGGAGGCGCGTTAAATCAGAATTTAGCGTGGACCTGATTCCGGAAATAGTAATACTTTAGCTTAAATTCTCCCGCGGGAAAAAACTTAAAATTAAAAATGGAAAATTATGGTAAAATAGCTGTGCTGGCGGGCGGGCCTTCCAGCGAACGCGAGATTAGCCTGAAAAGCGGACGAGCCGTTTATGAGGCGCTCAAAAGAAAAAATCAGGATGTAGATTTCGTGGATGTGGACAACAATTTTTGTGAGAAGTTGAAGGACATCGGTGCCGGTGTAGCCTTTATCGCGTTACACGGTAAATTCGGAGAGGACGGGTCGGTTCAGGCAATATTAGAAGGGTTAAATCTTCCCTATACGGGTTCAGAGGTTAAGTCATCAAGGCTCGCGTTAGACAAGGCCGCCTCGAGAGAGCTATTTTCAACGAACGGTTTAAAGGTGCCGAGGTATAAAATAGTTAAAAGGAATACCGAAATAAGAGATGTCCTGGAAGAATTTGAAAAACCGTTTGTAGTAAAACCACAACATGAGGGTTCCAGTATAGGCCTTTCTATTGTCGGCGATAGGAGGACCTGCGTTGACGCTGCTTTGAATATGGCGTTCGGTTATAGCGATAGAATTATTGTAGAAGAATATATACACGGCCGGGAGTTCACGGTGGGGGTCTTGGAAGAACAGCCCTTACCTGTTATAGAAATCGAGACAAAACATAATGTCTATGATTTCAATGCCAAATATATGGATGAAGAAACAAAATATATTGTTCCGGCAATATTGGGCGAAGACGAGTATAGGGATGTCCAAAGGTATGCTCTCAAGGCGCATCAAATTCTCGGATGCAGGGATTTTTCAAGGGTTGATATGAGAATGGGCCGCCAGGGAGACGTGTATATATTAGAAGTAAATACCATTCCCGGATTGACAGAGCGAAGCCTGTTACCGAAGGCTGCTCTGGCAGCGGGTATAAGTTTTGAGGATTTGTGCATGAAACTTGTCGATTTGGCATGTAAAAGAAAGTCAAATGAGGCCCAGACTTATGGAGCGAAGCGACATAAGTCTGCTGGCTGAATTTGACCCAGCACTAATTTCTATACTATACTGTAAGTTGTGGATGATGATAATAATGCAGATTAAAAGCCCTAATTTTGTAGAAATGTTTCTATTAGAAATTAGTGCTGGGTTCAATTCGCAGACGGCCTGCGGCCTACAATTTATGTCGCCCTCTGGGCTCCATAAATTGTCTGCTCATTAAAGAAAGGAGATGAGAAATGGCAAAAAATAATGTGGAAAGAATTTTACGTATAGCAGTTATTTTTGTTTTAATCGCAGCAATTTATTTATTTTTGGGAAATTCGCGTTATTTCAAATTAGACACGATAGAAGTAATTGACAAAAGCCACGCAACAGCGCTTAAGGCCGGTGATTTATTGAGCATATATAAGGGCAGAAACATTTTCGGCATAGACATAGATTCTCTGTCGTCACAAATTAAAAGAGATATTCCTACTATAAAACATGCTATTGTAAAAAGAGTCCTGCCAAACAAACTCGAAATAGACATTATTCCGCGTATCCCGATTGCCAAGATAAAAAGCCATGGATATTTCCCCATTGACAGAACGGGAATGGTTTTATCCCCGGAAATAAAAACCGGGAAACTACCGATTATAATTGGTTTTTCTATATGGCTAAACCCTAAAGTCGGTACGAAGCTAGAAAATCCACAAGTGCGGAACGCTTTTTTATTGATAGATGCGTTGGAAGAAAACGCCGTTCTATCGGATTATGCCGTAAGCGCGATAGATGTTTCGAATTATAAAAACCTTTCTTTTTATCTGGAAAACGGCATTGAGGTAAAGATAGGAAGCGAGGATTTTCTTGATAGGCTTAATAGGTTGAAGACAACCTTTGCCAAACCCGAGCTGGATAAAGAAAATATTAAATATATAGATTTAAGGTTTAAGGATGTTGTTATCGGTCCGAAATGAGTAAAATAGTAACGGTTATAGACCTGGGGTCGAACAAAATCGCGGGGGCGACGGCCAGTATAAATAAAGAAGGAAACATATCGCTTCTGGCATTAGAGAATCTGCATTCGCGGGGTATACGAGGAGGCGATGTAACGGATGTTAACAAGGCCGTCGAAGATATAGCCTCCATAATGGATAGGTTGCAGCGTCGTAAAAGGCCAAAGATAAAAAATGTTTTCGTTATAACTAAAGGCGCTGACACAAAAATGGATATCCTGCGCGGTATGATTCCTCTCGCAAGGGCACCGCGGGAGATTACAAGACGGGATGTTATAAGATGTTTAGAGATTGCGGCAATGGTAAAACTTCCTCTTGACAGGGCCGTTATCGAGAAAATTGTAAGGAGTTTTTACATAGATGGCGGCGCCGTGGACGTTAGTAATCCTATAGGCCTTTATGGAATAAGATTAGAGGCCGAAGCGTTTATCGCGACAGTACACATGTCCAAAATTCAAAATATCACAAAATGCATAGACCATGCGGGATTTCTTTTAGACGGCATATGCCTTTCCGGGATAGCATCTTCTGACAGTGTTTTGGATGAGAAAGAGAAACTGGAAGGTGTGTTACTACTCGATATAGGAGATACCTTGACAGAAAGCCTTATTTTTAAAGATAGTATGTTAAAAAGCTTCCGTATCATCAAAGCATGCGCGGATACTATTCTGAATGGTAATATGCGCGTGGATAATAATGATTTTTCTTCTGTAGTTGTAACCGGCGGAGGCGCTTTGCTTGACGGCGCAATTGAAAAGGCCGAAAGGATGCTTAAACGCCCCGCCAGAATAGGCATTGTAAAAAATGCAGGGCAAAACTTAAGCTCCCGGGACGCCATTATCCACACCTCAACCATAGGCCTTATCAGCCGTATAGCTAAAGAATATAAAAACGACCATACCCATAAAAACCCCATCCATAAAGCCTTCCGCAAGATTGTGGATATATATGAAAGCTATTTCTGAGAAATTCGCGCTTACTTGACAAAATCAAACTTGTAAGGTATGCTTTACCTAAAGTTGAAAGTTGAAAGTTGATAAATTTATATGGTAAATCTAAAGAAAAAAGATAGAGTTAAACTCGGTTTACTTAAATCAGGAGAAATAGCAATTCTTGTGGGAGTTCTTCCTTCTACTATAAGATACTATTCTCGCCTGGGGTTGTTTGAAACATCTGAATATACTCAAGGAGAATATAAGCTATTTAAAAAAACCAAGACTTTAGCAAGATGGGCGAAGATAAAGGAACTAAAAAGTAAAAGGCTAACGCTTGAGGAGATTAAAAGGAAACTCGCGTGATTAAGCGACATTTGATATTAATAGTAGCAATTGCTGTTATGCTGGCAATGGGGCAGGTGGCAGAGGGGGCGGACAGGTATGATTATTATACTACGGGTGGTACCAATGCGTTTACTTTTGGTGGTAATACTTGGACAGCACAAACTTTTACTGTAACAAATGCTTTTACTATTACTGGTGTAAAATTAGAAGTTTGGACTGCTTCGGTTCCCGATACTTTTACAGTAAGCATTCGAGCTACTGCCGCTGGCGATCCAACAGGTGATAATACAGATTTGACCAGCGGTACAATAGCAGGTTCTTCACTACCAGGAGAAGCTGGTACTCTTGTTTGGATACCGTTTACTTCAGGACATGCTTTAGATGCTGATATAAAGTATGCTATCGTCTGTAGAGCAAGTGATAATAGTGTTACATGGCAAGTAAATTTCGCAGGCGGCTATAATGACGGGGCAGAAAGATATTCTCTCGATGCGGGTGATACTTGGGCAACAAGCGCCGGTGGCGCCTATGATTATATGTTTGAAACCTACGGAACAACAGATACTACTTCACCTACAGTTACCGATTACAGCCCGGCTGATGAGGCCACAGATGTAGCAGTAGACAGTAATCTCGTTATCACCTTCTCAGAAGCGGTAGACGCTGAAGACGACACTGACAATGACATTGTCATTAAAAAAACCAGCGATAATTCAACAATTGAAACCATTGATGCCCAAGACACCGACAAAGTGAGCGGCTCAGGAACAGATACCATTACCATTGACCTGGATACCACCTTAGAGAAAGAAACCGGCTACTATGTCCAGATTGGCGCTGACGCTTTTGACGATGCGAATGACAACAATTACGCGGGAATTGCCGATACCGCTACCTGGAACTTTACCACGGTTGCTCCTGGAGAAGCAAAAAGAGCAACAGATTCCGTTACAGAACTCCCCATACAAGGCGTAACTGTTACATTGTACACAGCAAGTGGAGCTATTTATACAGGACGACCACAGCCTAACCCCACCAAGACAGACGCAAATGGATACTACACGTTAGAAGCAGACACCGGTAAGTATTATATAACAGCTTCAAAGGAAGGCTATGAAGACTACAAATCAAGCATATTCACAGTAAATAGCCCGGTAACAGAACCTATAGTAATGATACCCCTTGACCAATCAGAAGGTAAGGTCTTCTCTATTATAAACACTGTTGATAAGAAGATAGCCTCTATAGGGGATGTGCTGACATACAAGGTAAGCGTTAATAACCTCTCATCAAGCACAACAGGCGATGTTACAGTAGAAACATCCCTTCCCCATGACTTTAGACTAGTAAAAGGAAGTGTAAATGTAGCCGGAGTAAACCAGAATTACCCTACTGACTTAAAAGGACCCTCCTTTAACCTTGGTTCCATATCAGCAAGTTCCACTAAAGCAGTAACATACCGTGCCATAGTAGGCCCTGATGCTAAAATAGGAAAGAATAAAAGTTACGCCTATGTAACAGGTTCCATAAATGGTACATCCCATACCCAAGGCCCTGCTGTAGCCACTGTTGATATAAGAGAGGGTGTATTCTCTAAGCTCGGTATGCTAATAGGA
>JAUWBJ010000067.1 GCA_030605095.1 Candidatus Omnitrophota bacterium
GAAAAAAGTCTTAACCTCTGGACATTCGGCATAATAAGCCAAATAAGAGAGGAGCAACAACCAAAGAGTATGCCTAATTACACATTTACAATAATCAAAGAACCCAAACATGAAAGTGCCCAATTATCTTGACACTACTTAAATAGTAAAAAAGATTGACAATGTTAACAGAATGTGGCATAATTTTAGACCCTGTCAAAAGAAGCTGTGTAGCATTAACAAGGCGGCTACATTATGGATCTGGAAACAAAGATAGAACAGAAGCAAACTCAAGCATTGATTCTTACACCTCAGATGAAATTAGCCATCCACCTCTTACAACTCCCATTAATAGAACTTAATACCTTTCTCGAACGTCAAATAGTTGAAAATCCCCTGCTAGAAGAAACCGACGAAAATTTTAATAAAAAAGAATTCGATAAAGATATAGAACCTTCTAACGTAGCCGGAAGTGGAAAAGATGAGATTGGCAAATTTATAGATATCGATGAGCAAAGTATTGAAAATTTTGGAAAAGAGCGATATGACCCCGATCAGGAAAATAGACGCCGATACAGAGAAAACATAGCTACAAAAGCCCCCACCCTAAGCGAACATCTTATGATGCAGCTTGATATATTTTTTCAATCGGATGCGCAAAAAACAATCGGTGAAATTATTATCGACAACATAGACAAAAATGGATACCTGCAAGCTTCTTTAGGTGAAATAGCTTTAGACTTGAATATCCGCATAGAAGATGCTGAAGAAACCCTCCCTCTGATTCAAAGTTTTTCACCCATTGGCGTGGGAGCCAGAAGTCTTTCAGAGTGTCTCTTGCTTCAGCTTAAGCACAAGGGCAAGGAGTTTTCATTAGCCGGAGAAATCGTAAAAACGTATCTAACCGATTTGGAAAAAAAGCAATTTAAAAAGATAGCTAAAAGCTTAGGGGTTTCAATCGATGAGGTGAAGAGCGCATTCCAGGAGATATTGCGTTTAGAACCCAAGCCCGGCCGCTCGTTTGGTAAGGAGCGCCCAAGATATATAACCCCCGATATTCTGCTTTATTCCTCAGAGGATGGATACAAAATAGAAATTAATAATGAAGGTATGCCAGAATTTCGCATCAGCCCATATTATAAAAAACTCTTGAGAAATAAAAATACTCCGGAAGAAACAACAAGATACCTGAGGAAGAAATTGAATCAAGCCTTATGGCTGGTTAAGGCTGCGGAACACAGGAGTACTACTATAAGAAGAGTTACGGAATGTATAATTAAAATTCAAAAAGACTTCCTGGACAACGGTCCTGACTTTATCAAGCCACTTACTTTAAAAGAAGTTGCACAAAGTGTGGGAGTCAGTGAATCTACCGTAAGCAGGATTGTTGCGAATAAATATATACATACGCCCCACGGTCTCTATAAACTGAGACGTTTCTTCAGTGGCAAAATAAAACAGAATAACGGGGAGGCGCTTTCAATCGAAAGTATTAAAACCAGGATTAAAGAACTGATATATGATGAAAAAAACTCTAAGCCCTTAAGCGATGAGTCAATAGTTAGAATACTCCTATCTGAAGGTATAAATGTTGCACGCCGAACCGTAACTAAATATCGCAAACTACTTAAAATTCTGCCATCAAACCTGCGCAAGGGCTGAAAACACAGATGAGCACAGATGGAGTGCGAGAATGCGAAGTGCGAAATGGGAGGTGCGATGAAAAATAACGCACATCGCACATCCCATCTCGATACTCACTTCGCAAGACGCACTTTCGCAATTCGAGGAATTCAGAGGAAATAAGGCATGTTTGGAAGAAACCTTAAAACTCTTCGAGAGAAAAATAAGTTAACCCAGGAAGATTTAGCCGACAGCCTGGCAGTTTCACGCCAGGCTGTTTGTATGTGGGAACGCGGCGAAAGAGTGCCGAAAGTCGATGTTCTTACACAAATAGCGGGAGTTTTCGGAGTCTCGGTAGATCATATTATAAATCACAAAATAATACACCGGGATTTGGAAAGAGACGGGATAATGGATAAAGATACAAAAGCGATTTTAGTAGTAGACGATGAGAAAGGGATGAGAGACCTTTTAACGAAAATGCTTACTAAGGAGGGATATGTGGTACATACAGCAGAGGACGGTGAAACAGCCATTATGATGGCGAGAGAAAGTTTAAAGGGTAATATAGACCTCGTTTTATTAGATATAAAATTACCGGGTATAAATGGTATAGGCACTTTAAAACAGCTAAAAAAGATCCAAAGAGACTTACCCGTTGTCATGATAAGCGCATACGCTACACACCTGACCGCTGTGGAGACAAAAATCCTGGGAGCTTATAAAACCTTGCGCAAGCCCTTTACAATGGATAAATTAAGAGAAGTGGTAAAAAACGCATTAGGTGTTAAAACAAGGAATCGATAATGAACAAACCAAAAGCGCTGAATAATAATATTAAAGCCGATATCAATGACATCACCGAGCTCAAGCGGGCGGAAAAGGAACTACGAGAAACCGAGGAGAGATTAAGTGCTTTCATGAACTCATCGCCCGATGGCTTTTTCCTTTTAGACCCAGAACTAAATTATGTTGACATCAATGATGCTGGATTGCGGCTTTTTCCAGCCGGGACTAAGAAAGAGGATATAGTAGGGAAAAACGTTGTAGAAATAGCACCGAATATTAAGGAAACGGGTAGATACTATAAATATCTGGAAGTCCTAAAGACAGGAAAGCCGTTCTTCGTTGACGACGTTGTTCCTCATCCCAAATTTGGAGATGTACATTTAGCTTTGCGAGCTTTCAAAGTGGATAATGGCCTTGGAATCATTACCACAGACATCACCGAGCGGAAGTCGGCGGAGGAGGCGCTAAGGGAATCGGAGGAGCGTTACCGTACGCTCTATGAGTCGCCCCGGGACGGGATTGCGACAGCTAACCTAAAGGGTTTCATCACAGAGTGCAACCAAGCGTACGCTGACATGCTGGGCTACAGCTGCGAAGAGATAAAGAAAATCAAGTACCAGGATCTCACGCCTTCCAAGTGGCATGCGTTCAATGAGAAAATATTCCGAGAGGTAATGGAACACGGTTATTCGGATGTCTTCGAGAAGGAATACATTAGGAAAGATGGAACAGTTTTTCCAGTGGCTCTGCACACATGGCGTATAGATGACGAAAACGGTAACCCGGTAGGAGTAGGGTCCATTGTCAGAGACATTACCGAGCGCAAGAAAGTGGAGGAGAATCTACGTGAGAGTAGGGAGAAATATAGCGTTCTTGCCGAATCGAGCGTTGACGCCATTTTCATACATGACCATGACGGCCGATATCTCTACGCGAACCAGGCCTGCATCAAGCTCTTTGGCAGGAAACCGGAAGAAATCGTTGGAAAGAAGCTTACGGATTTCTTTACGAAGGAAAAGGCCGAAGAGTTACTGGAAAGTATCCGACACGTCTTTTACAAGAATAATGTCGTTCATATAGAATATAGCTTTTCGTTTGAAGGAGTGATTTATTACTTCTTTGCGACGTTAACCCCAATCCGTAACGTTCAAGGGGATGTGGTTTCGGTCATGAGAGTGGCTCGCGACATCACCGAGCGCAAGAAGGCGGAGGAGGCATTGCGGGTATCAGAACAGTGGTTTAGAGATCTAACCGAAACTACTACTGACTGGATATGGCAAGTTGATAAAGACGGGGTATATACTTATGTCAGCCCTAAAGTTAAAGAGTTATTAGGCTATGAAGTTAGTGAGGTGCTGGGTAGAACCCCATTTGATCTTATGCCCAAGGAAGAGGCAAAAAGAGTAGGCAAAATATTCAAAGAGAAAGTTATTAATAAAGAACCGTTTTACAAGTTGGAAAATGTAAATAGCCATAAGGATGGCCATTTAGTAGTGTTAGAGACAAATGGAATTCCTCTCTTTGATGAAAAAGGTCGATTGAAAGGATATAGGGGCATAGATAGAGACATCACCGAGCGCAAGAAGAGGGAAAGGGAAATCGAGTATTTAAAGAGTTTTAACGAAAACATCGTCGCCAGTATTCCTTCGGCAATATTGGTGTGTGATAAAGAACTCAAAGCAGTATCCATTAACAAAACGTTCCGTCAAATGTTTAATAAAAAGAGGAAAGATATAGCGGGAAGACCCATATATGAGCTCTTGCCGAAGGAAATGGTAGAGATAGAAAAGCTGGATAAGATGATTAAAAAAGTATTTAAAACCGATGAGCCAATTGAGATTAGAGATATAATATATGCGTCCCCAACACTTGGCAATAGAATCCTGAACTTAAAATTGCTTGGCATGAAAGTTGAAGAAGAAGAAGTTGAAGAAGAAGAAGTTATAATAGTTATAGACGATGTAACTACGGTGGAGAAACTGCGAGAGGCAGAAGAGACTTCCGCCAGGATAATAGAAGGCGCGCCAATAGGCATTCAGGTGCTCAATAAGAAATTTGTTATAACAAAGTGGAACAAGGGAATGGAGCGGATTTTTGGAGTAACAAAAGAGGAAGTGGAAGGTAAGAGTGTTTTTGAACTTTTTCCCACATTTATGAAAAGGATAGGTTGGGATGTTTTTAACAGAGTCCTGAAGACGGGGAAGGCTGTTGAAATAGATGACTTCAGGTATTATTCGAAGGAACAGAAGAAAGAGCTCGTTCTAAATTTAAGATACGCACCTGTAAAGGATATAAATAATCAAACACTCGGCATAGTAGGTATGATAGAAGACGTTACGGTGCATGAGGAGCTGGAGAGAGAGGTGCAACACGAAGAGCGCCTGGTCGTAATCGGCCAGCTTGCCGCAGGGATAGCCCACGAACTTAATAACCCATTAGCTATTGTCACGGGGAATATAGAATTGGCATTGGAGGAATTGAAAGAGAAAGGAAAGAAAGTTGGATGCAAAGAATTAGAGATAGCCAAAGAAGAACTTGACCGCTGCAGCGAGGTTGCCAAGCGTCTCTTAAAGCTTACCGAACAGACAAAACTTAACATAACAAAGGTTGATTTGAATCAACTGGTGGAAGATTCGCTTAAGTTAATAAAAGCCGAAACAACTCTTAAAGATATGATAATTCAGACTAGGTTAAGCCCCCGTCTTAGGCCCATCAGAGCCGACAGGCTGCAATTACAACAGGTCTTTATAAATTTATTTATGAATTCCATTCCTGCTATGGGAGAAAATGGGATTTTAAAGATCGAAACCAGAAGCGCTGATTCCGGGAAATCGGTCATAATCACAGTAAATGACACAGGATGCGGCATTAAAAGAGAAGATTTACGTAGAATATTTATACCATTTTTTAGCACAAAACCACGCGGGGAAGGAAGCGGATTAGGACTTCCGATCGTAAAACAGATAATAGACGGACACATGGGCATTATTAATATAAGAAGCAAATTAGGTAAAGGAACACGAGTTACAATAAAACTTCCCGTAAAGTACAGAAGGAAAAGACGCCGACTATGGGGGGGGGGGGTAGAATATGAAAATTTTAGTCGCGGATGATGATAAGAAGATTTGCGACCTCTTTTCCAATGTAATTAAGAAAGAGGGTTATCCTGTTACGACAACTAATAACGGACGCGATGCCATCAGGCTTACGGAAGAAGAAAAACCCGCTGTGGTTTTCTTGGACCTGAAGATGCCCGATTTAGACGGAATCGAGGTTTTGAAAGAGATTAAAAAGATAAATCCGGATACCACAGTAATTATAGTTACGGGTTATAGTTTTATGAGGTTTGTGGTTGAAACGATGAAGCTCGGCGCTTACGATTGTCTGGCCAAACCTTTTAAAATAGATGATGTAAGGCTAATTCTTAAAAAAGTAAAAGAGCACCAGGAGATGCAGAAAGACCTTGCACCTTTTGTCAGTCCAGAGTTAAAGAAGGAATACCATTTAGACTTAATAAACGGCCACAATCCCAAGATGCTCGAGATATATAAAATAATAGGTAAGGTGACCAATGCAAAAAGCGCGGTTCTTATAAGAGGCGAAAGCGGAACAGGGAAAGAACTGGTGGCAAAAGCTGTTCACTTTAATGGTTTAAGAATGGATAAACCTTTTATAGCAATTGACTGCGCGTCTCTTCCGCCGACTCTATTAGAAAGTGAATTATTCGGACACGAAAAAGGCTCGTTTACAGGCGCTATAGGCAGAAAGATAGGCAAGTTTGAAGCAGCCAATGGCGGAACACTCTTTTTAGATGAAATCGGCAACCTTCCTTTGGATACGCAGGCAAAACTGCTTCGGACCCTTCAGGAAAAAGAGGTTGTAAGAGTAGGAGGCAATAAACCGATTAAAGTTGATGTAAGGATTGTAG
>JAUWBJ010000037.1 GCA_030605095.1 Candidatus Omnitrophota bacterium
TGTCGGGACCTGCAATGCGGTTTTAGATGTAGGCGCAACACCGGTTTTTGCCGACGTAGATTTAAAATATTTAAATATTATACCGGAAGAAATAGAAAGATTAAGGACTAAAAATACAAAAGCAGTTATTTTATTGCATTACGGAGGACACCCCTGTGATATGGAAGAAATCCACAAATATACAGAAGGTTTATATATAATCGAAGATAATGCCAATTCGATATTGTCAAAATATAAAGGCATAAACTGCGGTACATTGGGCGATATCGGTTGTTTTAGCTTTGATGCAATGAAGATTCTTTCCATAGGGGATGGGGGGGCAATAGCTATCAAGGATGAGAAATTATTTGAAAAGGCCGAGCAGTTACGCTATTTCGGAATTAAAAACAGGCAATCCGGCATAGATGCCCTTAAAGAAAAAGAGCATAGATGGTGGGAATTCGAATTATATTGCTCTTCTGGCAGATATATAACCAATGATATCTTATCCGCAATTGGCAGAATACAATTAAAAAAAATAGATAGTTTTATTAAAAGAAGAAAGGAAATCTGGAATGTATATCAAAAGGAACTATCCAAACTGGATTGGCTTACAACGCCCCCTGAACCCTTGCCGGAAACAGAAAGTTCGTATTATATTTATTGGATTAAGGTAAAAGAAAGAGATGAATTAGCTAAATTTATGATAGAAAATGGTATTTACTGCACTTTTAGATATTACCCGCTTCATCTAATAAAGTATTATGGCTATAAAGGACGTTTAGCAAATAGTGAATTGTTGAACAACGTTACTCTTAATATCCCTTTACACCAGAATTTATCGGATGGCAACGTAGAAGAAATTGTTAAAACTATAAAGAATTTTAAATGTTAATCGACTTAATCAGGGTACCTGATCCGAATTGCATAGATGATTTATTGGATGAACCATTGGGGCTTTTATATTTAGGGGCCAGTTTGAAAAATAATGGTTATGAGGTACGAATAACGAATCTTGCCGGCTGTTCTTTTGAAAATTGGAAACCCAAGATCAAAGAAGCAGATTTATACAGTATCCAACTTTATACTCCTACTGTAAATATTGGGATCGAAATAGCCAAATTCATAAAGGCAAATTTTCCGCAGAAACCGGTTATCTGCGGAGGGGCCCACCCGACAGCTTTGCCTGATTCAGAAGACTTATCCATATTTGATAATGTCGTTATCGGCGAAGGAGAAAAATCGATTGTTATAGTAGCTGATTCCTACAGAAATAACAATAGAATTTCAAGAATTGTAAAAAGCAATTTCATCGAAGATTTAGATTCCATACCATTTCCCGATAGAAACTTGGTGGACATGGATATGTTTCACAGGAAGGTCGACGGAAAAAGATGCTTTGGCATTATCGGTTCCAGGGGCTGTTATTACAAATGCGCTTTCTGCGACCGCAGCCTTTTCGGCGAAAAATTAAGAGCTCGGTCGGTAGATAGCGTTGTGGAGGAAATCAAGCATATTATTTCTAGATATAACATAGGGCATTTTGAGTTTTTTGACGACATATTTCTTGCCGGCAAAAAACAACTGAATGATTTCGGAAATAAGGTGAAGGATTTAGGTATTATATATAGATGTAACAGCAGAGCAGATACCTTATCCCCTGAGAGGTGCCGGATGCTTTATGATTCCGGATGCCGAACGCTCTGTTTTGGCATGGAATCCGGCTCGCAGAGGATTCTTGATGCAATGAAGAAAAATATAACAGTAAAGAAAAATTTTGAAGCAATAAAAATGGGCCAAGAAGCAAAACTTATTACTATCGGATATTTCATGTTAGGATTTCCGGGAGAAACAAAACAAACCATACAGGAGACGATTGAATTTATAAAAGAATCAGATATTGACCAGGCCCAATTTTATACCTTTATACCGCTTCCCGGCTGTGAGGTATATAAATATCCGGAAAAATTTGGCGTTCAGATTATTTCTCATGACTTCTCCGACTATTATCTTATTGCCGGAGATGATGGCAAGGGCGGCAAGACCATTAACACACAATATTTAACCGCCGATGAATTACAAGAGGAATTGATAAAAATAAGACAATTTTTAAAGGAACGAGAATCGAAAGGGTATCTGCAAGATTATTATGTTCAAAAACTGCGGTATAAAAAGGCTGGAGATTAGGAGTGAAATGAAAAGAAGAGTTTTGATAACGGGTGGGGCTGGTTTCATCGGATCGCATTTGTGCGATTTTCTTATAGAAAAAGGCCATCGTGTTATATGTATAGATAATCTTATTACAGGGTCACTAAGCAATATAAAGCATCTGTTAAAGAATAAGAATTTTAAATTTATTAAACATGATGTTACAAAATATATCAATATTAATGAAAAGATAGGTTACGTCTTACATTTTGCCTCTCCCGCAAGCCCTGTCGATTATTTGAGATATCCTATTAAGACCCTAAAAGTTGGCTCACTTGGTACGCATAATGCTTTGGGCCTCGCCAAGGCAAAAAAGGCGAAGTTTTTACTCGCCTCAACAAGTGAGGTGTATGGGGATCCCCTGATTCATCCACAGAAAGAGAATTATTACGGCAACGTCAACCCGGTAGGGCCACGCGGCGTCTATGACGAAGCTAAACGTTTTGCCGAAGCCATTACAATGGCATATCATCGAAAGCATAAGATAGATACGAGAATAGCTAGGATTTTTAATACATATGGCGAGAGGATGCGAAAGGATGACGGTCGCGCTATTCCGAATTTTCTAAGCCAAACAATTAGAAATAAACCCTTAACAGTATATGGGAATGGTTCGCAGACAAGAAGTTTCTGCTATATTTCGGATATGGTAAATGGAATTTATAATCTGATATTGTCTGAAAATATACATACCCCTGTAAACATTGGAAATCCAAATGAAGTGTCTATTTTAACACTTGCGAAAATAATCATAAGATTAACCAATAGCACAAGTAAAATTGTATATAGAACCCTGCCAGCGGATGACCCAAAAGTGAGAAGGCCTGATATAGCATTAGCCAAATCTAAATTGAGATGGAAACCCAAAGTTGATTTAAAAGAAGGATTAATGAAAACCATCGATTATTTTAAAAATCAATGAAAAACAAGGCTTTAAAATGGTCAACGTCAGTTTTATTACCCTTTACGACAAGGGATGCCTGGGTGTTAGATATTTATCCTCTCTCTTAAAAGAAAAAGGGCACACTTGTTCTATCATTTATTTAGGCAGGCACGAAGGAAAGATTAAAAGCAAAAAAGATACCCTCATCTCGAACAAAAATTTATGGATCGGCGTTAACGAATACGGAAAAGATATAATCAGAAGCTATTCTGACCCGATCGGCGAAAAGGACACCGAGATCCTGCTCAATCTTTTGGACAGGCGAAAGCCTGACATAATAGGTTTTTCCTTACGATCGATGTTTTTAGATACCGCCATAGAACTAACCCACCGAATTCGTCAGAAGTTAAGGATTCCTGTGATATTCGGTGGGATAGCCGCAACAAGTGAACCTGAGAAATGCATCCGACACGCTGATATGGTTTGCCTAGGCGAGGGTGAAGAGACTATGCTCGAGGTCGCAAATAGATTAGATAAAAAACAGTCTCTCAAGGATATAAACAATCTTTGGGTACGCGATAACGGCAATATTTACAAAAACGAGCTTAATCCGCTCGAACAGAACCTCGATAAGCTTACTTTTCCGGATTATACCCCGGATAATAAATTCTGGATTTTTAATTCCAAAATTGTTGAAAACGATCCCAGCATAGGCAATATGAGCGAATATACTTACGAGATGATGACTTCGCGCGGATGCCTTTTCTCCTGCACTTATTGCTGTAATGAGTTGCTAAAAAAAATATATTATGGTCAGAAATATCTCCGACGGCGATCTGTTGAAAATATCATTGCCGAACTTAAAGAAGCAAAAAAGACCCACGGCATCAAATCTGTATTATTCAAAGACGAGGTTTTTACTTTTGATCTTGGTTGGATTAAAGAATTTGCTAGAATCTACAAAGAAGAAATTGCCTTACCTTTTTGGTGCTATACTTATCCCTCGTTTGCCGATGCGACAATTCTCGGCCTCTTAAGAGACTCTGGCATGTTTAATGTAACGATGGGAATACAATCGGGTAGCGAAAATATCCTTTATAACGTTTTCAATCGCAAGACACCGGTGAAAAAGATTGTTAAGGCTGCGACTACTTTAGACCGTCTGAATTTACCTGTTCGGCCACGATACGATATTATAACCAACAATCCGTTTGAGACAGAAGAGGACTGCCGCCAGACCCTCGAGCTATTGATGAAACTCGATAAGCCCGTGGATTTCGGACTGACAAAACTATCCTTTATCCCGGGCTCTAAAATTGCGGATATGCGTAGAGAAAAAAATATAAAAGGAAAGCCCGATGAAAAACGTTATATTTTCTGGAATAATTTATATTTATTGACTCAATATCGCTTTTTTCCCAATCGTTTAATAGAGGCATTAAGCAGAAGTAAGTTTTTCCGCCAAAACCCCAAATTTTTGCACCCCTTGCTCATGGCTAAGATTATAGAAATCAAGTGCCAGAATATTTCGGCGTCACTAAAACAATGCCTGCCCAAAAGCCTAATTCTCTTTTTTAAGCGCATTCGCTATATATTGAAAGGGTATTAGGACACAAGAACCGCCCGCCTTTATATATCAGCTCATATAGCCCTATTTAGAATTGACATACATGCAGGTATGGTGTAGAATACAAGTTCAATGAATGAACATAGATTATTCATGCTATAAGTTTATGAAAAAGATATACGGGATAACGAAAAATATACTGGTTTTTATAATAACATGCGGCATGCTTTTATTTGGACTGGAGATCGCGTATAGGGGCTATAAATTTTACAAATACAATAAAGAAATAAAAGACTTACGCAACCCCCTGATTCTTCCTCTTGGGCCAAGGGATAGGCTCGAATATGTATATAAGCCGAATTCAGAATTTACGTTTGAAAATGATATAACATATAAGATAAACTCCAAGGGCTTAAGAGGGCGGGAACTTGATTATAAAAAACCACACGGAATACATAGAATCTTAGCTTTAGGCGATTCTTATACGTTCGGGTGGATGCTACCGCTTCGGGACTCATACCCAAGTATACTGGAAAAGATATTAAATCAAAAATCTAGCTTGGACTATGAAGTTATAAATGCAGGGGTATATGGCTATAATACTGAACAAGAGTACGAATTTCTAAAAAGGGAAGGAATAAAATATAACCCTGATTTGGTTATTGTAGGTTTTACCATAAACGATCTAGAGCCGCAGAATACTATTCCAAGAAGCCCGCATCTTGAAATGCATGGTATTAGGCTATGGCTACCTGAATTAATCAAATATAGAATTAATATTTTACTCCTGGAAAAGTTTGGAATTGATGAATTTTTCGTCTTGAAACGAAGAGAATATCGCGAGCATCATTGGGATGGCGTTACTAAAGAAGAATTTAACTGGAAGAAAGAAAACTGTTTTACCGCACTAAGAAATATTAAAAATCTTCTTGGTAAAAAGAAAATTCCATTTTTGTTGGTTATATTCCCCTCTCTGGAGCAGCAAAGCGACAAGGTCAAGGGGTATGACAATGGTTACGTCTATAAGGTTATAAATGATACGATTAAGGATTTTTGTGAAAAAGAAGGGATAGCTGTTCTTGATATCTATCCATTTTTTGAAGGAAAGCAAATAAAAGATATAAGGAAAGATTTAGACTATGATTCAGGTCACTATGAAAGGAACGGTAATTTAATAGCGGCAAAAGCCATAGCGGAATATATCTATTTGACAAAAGAACCATTAGGGAATTAGATGTTATTCAATGAATGAACATAACGTTTATAAAGAAGAGACCCTCCATCTTATAAGGGAAGTAGAGGAAAACCCAACCCTCAACCAGCGTCTTCTGTCCCAGAGGCTAAACATATCCCTGGGAAAGACCAATTACCTTCTGAAAGAACTCGTCAAAAAAGGCGTAATAAAAATCGTAAGCTTTTCCAGAAACCCCGAAAAAGGAAGAAAACTCAGGTATGTCCTTACGCAGAAGGGCTTGGAGGAGAAGATAACGCTTACGTTCTATTTTCTGAAAGCAAAGGAAAGGGAATATAGAAGGCTAAAAGAAGATTATAAAAGATATATGGCAAATTCCAAAGAATTTACAAAGACAAAAGAAACAGTACAAGGAGGATAAAATGTTAAACGGTAAAACAGTTCTTTTAACAGGCGGGACCGGTTCTTTTGGTCAAAAATTTACAGAAATCGCACTTAAAAAGTATAAACCAAAAATCATAAGGATTTTTAGCCGCGATGAATTAAAACAGTGGGAGATGAGGAGAGAATTTAATGATGACTCGCGTTTGAGATTCTTGCTCGGTGATGTTAGAGATAAGGACAGATTAGAGCGAGCAATAGACGGAGCCGATATAGCCGTTCATGCGGCAGCATTAAAACAAGTACCTCTCTGCGAATACAATCCTTTCGAAGCTGTGAAAACAAATATTTTAGGCACGCAGAATTTAATCAAGGTTGCCATTGACTATAACGTAGAGAAGGTTCTCGCAATAAGTAGCGATAAGGCCGTTAATCCTGTGAATCTCTATGGCGCAACCAAATTGTGTATGGAGAAACTGATTACAGCCGGAAATTCTTATGTGGGAGAGAAGCGAAAGACACGTATGAGTTGTGCAAGGTATGGTAATGTCGTAGGTTCTCGGGGCAGTATCATTCCATTATTTAAGAAACAGAGATCGACGGGGACAATTACTATTACGGATAGCAGAATGACCCGTTTCTGGACTACTTTGGAACGGGGGATTGAATTTGTGATGAAATCGATTGAGAAAATGCATGGAGGTGAGATCTTTGTTCCGAAAATACCCAGTATGAAAATTACAGATTTATCAAAAGCAATCGCTCCGGGTTGTAAAGTCAAATTTATCGGCATCAGACCCGGAGAAAAAATGCATGAATGTCTTATTACCGAAGATGAGGCAAGGCATGCTTTGGAATATGATGATTTTTTTATAATAGAACCGGAGCATCCCTGGTGGGGAACGGAAAACTGGAAAAATGGGAAATCTTTACCGGAAGGCTTTAGATACACAAGTGAAAAAAATGATAAGTGGTTAACCGAAGCAGAGTTGCAAAAAATGGTAGAGAGTGTAGAGAGTAGAGAAATGGCAGAGAAATTGTAGGTATATAATATGAGTTCTAAAGCTAAAATTATCGCAAGCATAGAAGCCAGATCCGGTTCCACGAGGCTCCCCGGCAAGGTGTTGAAAGAAATAATCGAAAAACCCATGCTGGAATTAATGATTGAAAGAATTAAGGGAGCTTGTCTTATCGATGAAATCGTTATCGCCACATCTCTCAATCCAAAAGATGACGAAATCGAAGAATTAAGCCACAAGTTAAAAGTTAAGTGTTTCCGGGGTAGCGAGGATGATGTTCTTGATAGAGTTCTTAAAGCGGCTAAAAAATATAATGGCAGACATATTGTTGAGCTATGGGGAGATACCCCTCTTATAGACCCTTTAATTATTGACGAAGCAGTCAAATATTATCTACAAAATGATTTTGATTGTGTTGCTACATGTTTGGATAAATCCTTTCCGTGGGGCATGAGCCTTTTGGTATTCCCGACACAAATATTAGAAGAAGTTTCTTTGATTACAAACGATCCGGTTGACAGGGAGAATGTTTCAAATTATATTTATGAACATCCCGATAAATATAAAATCGGGCATCTACCTTGTCCGCCGGAATTAAAAAGGCCCGAGATACGCCTGACAGTTGATGAATCAGCCGATTTCGAGCTGGTTAAGGTAATTTTTGAGAATCTTAGCTTTTCCAACCCCTTTTTTTCAACACAAGATATCATAAAATTTCTGGATGCCAATCCCGATTTAAAAAAGGTTAATGAAAATGTTAAACAAAAAAAGCTCAAATAGTGCCGTATCATACAATCAGAGGACAGAAGATCTAAAAATTATCCCCACAGACGATAAATCTTTTATACCGCTCTGGGAGAAGTTTTGCAGCGCAAATAAAGTGCCCGTATCGTATTCCCTCAGTTGGATAGCTTTTTGCGAAAAGATATTGCGGGGAAACTTCCTGAAAGACCTCTCATTTGTAGTTTGCGAAGGTAGAGAACCTCTTTCAATTGTCCCTTTGATAATGGAAAAAGGGCCTTACGGAAAGCAGTTTTCCGTTAAGAACGGATATTTATTGAAAGCCCCGGCGTTTGCCTTAAATATGCCGAATAGATCGAAAAAGGAAATCGAAAAGACTGTGTTCTCGCGCATAAAGGAATTGGCACATAGAGAAGGCGTGTCGTTACACCGCGTTTTAATAGATCCTCTCTTTATTATCGATGAGAGGCACCATTATAATTACCTTCTGAAATTTGATTATGTGGACTCTTCTATTTTGACCGGTATCATAGACCTCGAGATACCCATTAACCTCCTTTGGACAAATTTGAGAAAAAGTTACAGACCTTTAATAAAGGGCGAGATGAAAAAATACGAAAGCCTAATCATGAATTCCAAAAATATATCCAGAGAATCATTTTCCGAATTTGAAAAATTATACCGTTTAGCGAGTGGACGTGACATTTATAATGATTCGGAATGGGGCATATTATATGAGATGATTAAAAGAGACGAGGGTATGGTGGCCTTTGCCAGACTTAATAACGAGACAATAGGCGCATGTCTCTTTAATCACTTAAACAGAAAGGCGTATTATTCTTTTAGCGCCAACAGCCCCCAATATGAGAAAACCTTTTTTATCGGCCACCTTCTAATCTGGAAATCCATCGAATATTATTTAGAAAGAAAATTTAAGTTTTTAGAACTGGGATGGCAGTTTCACCGGGGGCAACTCTTGGAAAGGCCTTCTGATAAAGAAATCAACATCTCGCAGTTTAAAAACGGATTCGGTGGATTTAGTTTTCCCTTATACAGGGGAATTAGATTTTTTGCTGATGGAATAAGAAAAGAATTTATAAGACAGAATCTGAATATATAGGTTTTTTAGAAATGCTTAAAAACACGTTTAAAGTCGGGGTAGTTGGTTGCGGACGGATAGCAAGTACTTTTGACGATGACCCTAAAAGAAAATATATCTCAACCCACATAGGTGCATATAAATATATTAAAAATACAGAGATTATTGCAGTATGCGATAGAAGTACAAAAAAAATGGAAGAATGCCAAAAAAAATGGAATATACCCCGCGGATATAGAAATATTAAAAAGATGTTAAAAAAGGAAAAGCTGGACATTTTGAGTATATGCACCCCCGCAGATACTCATTATGCTATTTTAAAAGAAGCGGCAAAATCCCCTCTAAAAGCTGTATTTTGTGAAAAACCACTGGCTGCTACAGCAAGAAAAGCAAAAAGAATAGTTGGTTTATATAAGAAGAAAAAAATAATTTTACAGGTAGACCACCAGAGAAGATTCGATCCCCTGCATCTAAAAATCAGGAATATTATCCGCGGCAAGAACTTAGGCAGGGCGCAACAGGTCAATTTTTATTATACAGCAGGTATAGAAAATACAGGTTCTCACGTGTTCGATCTATTACGGTTTTTATTTGGTGATGTTAAATGGATAGAAGCCATTTTCAGCAAAAATTCTTCGCCTAAGGTATCCGACCCAAATATAGACGGGATTCTGAAATTTAAAAACGGTGTACTGGCGACTTTTCAGGCATGCGACGTAAAACGATATTCGATTTTCGAATTGAATTGTCTATTGCAAAAAGGTAGAATTGTTATTAAAGACAGCGGATTTTCCGCCGATTTCTATGTAACCGGAAAAAACAGATATTTTTCGGGATATAACCAGTTGCATAAAACAAAAGTGCCTTTTGACATATCATACAAAAGGAACTTTATGGTTAATGCCGTAAAGCACCTCATAAAATGTATCAGAGAAAATAGGCAATCCGTCTCCTCAGGCACAGACGGATTAAAAACTTTATGTCTCATAGAAAGCGCTTTATATTCAGCCGAGCACGATGGGAAGAGAATAACGCTAGGGTAAGGAGCCAGATGAATAAGCTTGCGATTCTGGGAGGAAAAAAGATAAGAAAGAAACCTTTTATCAGCCACGCTATTATCGGCAATGAGGAGAAAAAAAGGATCAACGACGTTCTAAAAGGCGGTATGCTTTCAGGTTTTATTGCTAAAGCGGGGGATGGTTTTTTAGGAGGTAGGCAGGTTAGAGAGTTTGAATATTTAATTAAAAAATATTTCGATATAAAATTTGCTATAAGCGTAAATTCCGCAACAGCTGCTCTTCAAACGGCTATAGGAGCCTGTGGAATTGGCCCTGGAGATGAGGTTATAGTCACTCCCTATACTATGAGCGCATCAGCTACCTCCATAATAATGTCAAACGCTATTCCTGTTTTTGTTGATATCAATGAGGAGAACTTCTGCATAGACCCCGAAAAAATAAGAAAAGCCATTACACCGCGCACTAAAGCCATTATGGTAGTTCACCTTTTCGGGCATCCGGCTAACATGGCTGAAATTATGAAAATAGCCAGAATTCACAATCTTTATGTAATAGAAGATTGCGCTCAGGCACCGGGTGCGATTTATAAGCGGAAACTGGTCGGAACAATCGGAGATATCGGTATTTTTAGTCTTAATCAGCACAAAACCATTACCTGCGGAGAAGGCGGTTTTGCGATAACCAGTGACAAAAAATTGGCTTTGAAGATGCAGCTTATAAGAAATCATGGAGAAGTAGTTGTCGGGGATACGTCACTAAACGATATCACTAATATAGTAGGTTTTAACTATCGAATGACTGAACTGGAAGCCGCTGTCAGCATCGGTCAATTTAAAAGATTAGATTTTTTAAATAAACATAGAATCAATTTGGCGCGTTATCTTACAAGGAAATTATCGAAATTTAAAGGATTAATACTTCCTAAAGAGGATAAACAAAGTAAACATGTTTACTTTGTTTATCCTATAAGAATCAAAGAAAAAGAGATCGGTATGTCACGCAATGTACTTGTAAAGGCTTTGCAAGCTGAAGGAATACCATGCGGTGCTGGTTATGTAAGGCCCATTTACCATGAACCGCTTTATCAGAAAAGAATCGCTTACGGTAAAAAAGGGTGTCCGTTTACGTGCAGTTATTATAAAGGGAAAACCAGTTACACAAAAGGAATCTGTCCGGTTACCGAAAGGATGCACAAGAATGAATTAATGATAACATCCGTATGCAGGTATCCGCATACAAAAAAAGATATTGATGATGTCATCGGCGCATTTCAGAAAATTTTTGATAACAAAAATAAATTGGTAAAACAATAGATATGAAAGTTGCTATTCTAACTGAAGGCGGAAGAGATATCGGGTTTGGGCATATAACAAGATGCATTTCGCTTGCAGATATATTTAAAGAAAAAGGCATAGATGTACACTTTATTGTCAATGCCGACAATTCTGTCCGGCCTATTTTAAAAGGTAAGCCGTATCGCCTGCTTAACTGGCTTGATCGAAAAACCGAACTTTTCAAGATGATAAAAGATACGGATATCCTTATAGTTGACTCGTATCTTGCGGAGCCCGGTATTTATAAAAGAATATCCCACCTGATTAAATTTCCGGTATTTCTGGATGATAATAAACGATTTAGGTTTCCGAGAGGCACCGTTGTAAATCCGGCTATATATGCCAAAGATTTAGGCTATCCCGTTAAAGCGCCTACTCGTTACCTTCTCGGGCCGCAATATATGTATTTAAGGAAGGAATTCGGATTGGTTCCGAGAAAAAGGATAAGAAATAACCTTAAGAATGTCATGGTCACTTTTGGCGGCGATGACAAGCGTAATATGACGCCAAAAGTATTAAAATTTTTGAATGCGACATACCCAAATCTTGAAAAAAATATAATAGTAAACAGAGGTTTCGCAAATGCTGAAGGTATAAAAAAAATTAAGGGAAAAAACATAAAATACGTCTGTAATCCCACCGCTAAACAGATGAAGGATGTAATGCTTTTCGCAGATATTGCCATTACTGCCTGTGGGCAGACCCTGCAGGAACTTGCACGCACAGGTACACCATGTGTAGGTATAAGTATTGCCAAAAACCAGATAAGAAACGCAAGAAGCTGGGCGAAAACTGGATTTCTAAAATATATCGGCAGATACAACAATAAACATTTATTTACGAGATTAGGAAAAACACTTAGAGATTTACAGAGCCCACGGGCAAGAAGGCAGATGGCCAAAATTGGCAGAAAGCTTGTTGACGGAAAAGGTAGTATGAGGATAACGAAGGATATTCTATCGGATTACTATAAGATTAAGCTTCATATAAGAAGGGCTGTGCTTAACGATAGCAGAGATATTTTTAAGCTGGCCAACGAAAATTTGGTGCGAAAAAATTCCTTTAAGACCGAGAAATTCGGATGGGCACATCATTTGAGATGGTTTAAAGAAAAGCTAAAAGAGCATGCTTGCATTTTCCTTGTTTTTGAAACGGACGGAAAATTTGCGGGACAACTTAGATTTAACATAGACACCACTAAAAAGGAGGCGACAATCAATCTCAGTCTTACAGAAAAAATGCGGGGTTTAAAGTTATCTTCTTTTGCAATCGAGGAGTCAATAAAAGAGCTTAAAGAAATAGAGAAGAAAATAAAAATAATCAAAGCATATGTAAAAAAGGGTAACACCACCTCCGCAAGGTCTTTCGAAAGAGCGCATTTTATTTTTTACGGAAATAAATCCATAAACGGTGAAAAAGCGATGCTTTATGTAAGGAAAAAAATATGAAATTCTGGAATGGTAAAACGTTTATAGTAGCAGAAATTGCTGCCAATCATGGTCAGGAGTTCTCAAGGGCCGTATCGCTTATGAAAAAAGCAAAGAAATGCGGTGTTGATGCCGTGAAATTCCAAGCCTATACACCCGATACTTTAACCATAGATACAGATAATAAATATTTTAGAATAAAACATCCCAGATGGGGCGACCAAACTTTATACGAACTTTATAAAAAGGCATATACCCCGTGGGGCTGGTTTAAGAAATTAAAAAAAATAGCTGATGACATTGGGGTAACATTCTTTTCTACCGCTTACGATAAAACAAGCGTTGATTTTCTGGAGGAACTAGGTGTTCCTATCCATAAGGTTGCTTCTTTTGAATTAGTGGATTTACCGCTTATTGAATATATGGCAAAGACAAAAAAGCCCCTTATGTTATCTACCGGTATGGCTAGTTTTTCAGAGATAAAAGAGGCATTTAATACGGCAGTAAAATGGGGCGCTAAGGATGTTGCGCTCTTAAAATGTGTATCAAACTATCCCGCAAAACCGGAGGAAATGAACCTAAATACGATACCGCATATGAAAAAGAAATTCCGTTGTCCCGTGGGCCTGTCTGACCACACGCTCGGAATAGGGGCTTCAGTAGCCTCAGTTGCCCTAGGGGCAAATATTATCGAAAAGCATTTTACGCTGTCGAGAAAATTCAAAACACCGGACAGCTTTTTCTCGGTTGAGCCGCACGAGTTAAAAAACCTTGTGAAAAATGTAAGGGCAGAAAATGTAAGGGCAGATGAAAAATTCCTGGGCTGTATTCACTATGG
>JAUWBJ010000043.1 GCA_030605095.1 Candidatus Omnitrophota bacterium
GGCGTTCTTCGATTTGTCTATATGAAAGTTTTGCTTTCCAGGACATGTGAGGCGCGCCCTTGCAATAACGGCAGGCCCTCCCGCTCAAAGAAGGTAAATCTATGTTGAAAACATTTTTTGCGTTCTCCGTATGGCCACCGCACATAGCATGGTAGTAGCCGGGGATAATCTTGCCGTTATATGTTAAAACCTTACCTCTCGTAAGGTCTACGGCTTTTTTTGTTCTTCGCCGTTCGCTTAAGGCGCCGCCGTAGACCTGAGAATAAATATCGCTTGTAACATCGTAATCCCTATCGCGCATATTTTCTATCCTGTATAATGCAAACGTCCTTGCCGCTATTGCCTGCGCTTTTAGGGCCTCCATAGGCCAGTGGCAAGGAACTTCGTGGTATAAGACACCATAGAGGTATTTTTCAACATCTAAGTGGTTTACGACCAAAAGCTTAAGGCGTTCGGTTCTTATAATATGGACGATACCGCGAAAACGCCTTCTGTCTATGAAAATGGCCGCGTCTTTCTTCGGAATAATTCTTATTCCATAAATTTTAAACTCTTTATCGCCTAACTTTAGCCCGCTATTAGTCGGCGTGATATATTCGTTTTTCAACGCCCTGCCCTTATCAAGCGTAAGCGCCGAATTTATGCCTTCTATCTTATAGTGGCCTTTTATCCTCAATAAAACCCTGTCTTTACCTGAGGCCACGCAAACCCTGATATTCGCCCGGCCTCGGGAATAACAATATTCAGAAAAAGAGATAAGGAAAAGTAGGATTATAAGAAAAGTAGCGAGGTGTTTTTTAAAAATCATCTGTGTTTAAAAAATAGAAAAAATACGAGGGATAAAATAACACTTATTAAAACGCAGGTTGTTATGGGAAAGTAAAAGGTGAAATTTTTCTTGTGAATAATAATATCGCCGGGAAGCCGGCCAAACCAGGAAATCTTTCCGCCTCGTCCCGTTAGATGTTCACCATCTAACGGGACGAGTGTAAAGAATATGCCGATGACTACTAAGATAATGCCGATGAGTATAAGACTTTTGCCCATATATGCACCATTTACTGCAGGCTTACGTCTGCAGAATTCCCCACACGTAAGCGTGGGGTCTCTTTCTTTTTTTCTTCTTTAGCTTCTTCCCGTTCTACCATCGAGAATACGCAGCCGCAGTAATTCTGGCAATACATCCCTTTTTCCCCGGCCGTTTTATGCGCATCCCCGAAGCCGATTCTAAAATCTTTGTAATAGAACTTAAGGCCCGTCCCTTTGGAGAGATTTTCGCAAAGTTCCTTGAGAATGCTGTGATCCTGATAAGGGCTTCCTAAAAGCGTTGTAGTAAAAGCGTCGAATCCTTTTTCTTTCGCGAAAGAGGCCGTTCTCTCCAGTCTTATATTCCAGCAAACCCCGCACCGTGAGGTTTTGATGTTTTTAAAGAAATCGGCGGTGTCGTATTCCGGAGCAAGCAATTCCAGGCCTTCGGATTTAAAATAAACTTCGGCTTGGCTTTTTCTTCTAATATATTCGGAATAGGGATGAATATTGGGATTGTAGAAAAAACCCGTTACGACGTAATTGTCCTTTTTCGCTTCCCGGACCGGATATATCGCGCAGGGCGCACAACAGGTATGCAGCAATAATCTCAAAATAGTTCCTTCTCGGCCTCTTTCTTTTTCAGGCCCAGGTGAGTGTATGCCAGGCCTGTCAGTTGTCTTCCCCGCGGCGTTCTTTTGATAAGCCCTATTTTAAGGAGGAATGGCTCGACTATATCTACGATTGTATCCGGCTCTTCATTCATGGTGGAAGCCAGCGCCTCGATGCCAACAGGCCCGCCGTCATATGAAGAATGCATGGTCTGGATTACTTTTCTATCGATAAAATCGAGCCCTAAGGTGTCTACGCCCTGGCTTTTGAGGGCTTTGAGGGCTATATCTTTAGTTATCTTGCCGTCCGATTTCACCTCTGACCAGTCGCGAACCCGACGAAGGAGCCTGTTTACAACGCGCGGCGTTCCGCGGGAGCGCCTGGCGATTTCTCCGGCGCCGTCTTTGTCCGTGGGAATACCCAGAATCTTGGCAGACCTTGTAACAATCTTCACAAGATCCGTTATTTCATAAAAATCGAAGTGATAAAACATGCCGAATCTTCCGCGCAAGGGCGCAGTAAGAAGGCCGGCCCGTGTTGTCGCGCCGACCAGTGTAAATCTTTTCAAATTGAATTTTATGGTTTTCGCGTATGGCCCTTTATCTATAATAAAATCTATCTGGAAATTTTCCATTGCGGGGTATAGAAATTCCTCGACAACCTTCGTAAGCCGGTGTATTTCATCTATAAACAAGATGTCCCCTTCGGAAAGATTGGTCAAAATGCCGATTAAATCTCCCGCGCGTTCAATTGCGGGGCCGCTCGTCGCCGTGATAGAGGTGCCCATCTCATTGGCTATGATATGGGCAAGGCTTGTTTTGCCAAGGCCCGGAGGCCCGGAGAGAAGAATGTGTTCCAACGGTTCTTTTCTTTTTTTCGCGGCCTGGAAGGATATTTTCAAATTCTCGATGGGCTCTTTCTGGCCGATGAAATCTTTAAGGTGCGCCGGCCTGAGAGACATATTTAATATTATGTCTTCTTCAGTTTCCTTCTCCTGGATAATTTTTTCTCTCTTGTCCCCCGAAGCTTTAGCGTAGGGGGGCTTATCTTCTTTTTTCATTCTGCCTCGCCTTATAAACCTCGTTTAAAAGCTCCTCTGAAGAATTTACGCCCGGATTTCCCTGAAGGGCTTTACTAATCATGTCCCTTGCCTCGTTTTTCTTGTACTGGAGCTGCAAAAGTACGGAAAGAGCTTCTTCCTTGATATCCTGGCCAGCAAGAGCCGCGTCTCTGGTAAAACGATCCTGGATCAGCCCGAATTTCCCGACTTTGTTCTGAAGTTTTGCGATGATTTCCTTTGCCCTCTGTTCGCCGATACCGGGCAGGGTCTTGAGAAGCGCGAGGTCAGCCCTGTCGATAGCGTCGGCTATTTCGGAAATCGGAAGCGCCAGCGCCCTGCACGCCGCCTTCGGGCCGACGCCTGAGACGGTTATGAATTTCTCAAAAAATTCCTTTTCGATTTCGTTTAAAAAGCCTATAAGAACGGGGATACTCTTGGAAGGGTCGGTCTGGTAATAGTGATACGTAATTAACGCTATGTCGCTGCCTTCGGTATTTTCTTTTTCGATGTTTCGCATTATAGCTTCGGGCACAAGGACCTCGTATGAGATACTGCCGTTCACCTCAACCAGAACTTTACCCGATTTTTTTGATTTAATCTTGCCCTGTATTTTCGATATCATCGTAACTCCACATTCACATAGCAAAGAGCGCATGCCAGCGCGTCAGACACGTCCATGGGCTCAGGTTTCTCTTTGAGCCCGAAAAGCCCCTGAATCATGCGCTGTATTTGTTGCTTTGAGGCATGGCCGTTCCCTGTTACGGCTTTCTTTATCCTTGTCGAAGGGAAACTCGCCAACTTTACTTTGGATACCCCCGCTACAAGACATATAGCGCCTCGTGCGTGCCCCATAAGAATTGACGTTACAGGGTGCTTATAGTGAGAATAAAGTTTTTCGAGAACGAGAACTTCCGGCTTATATTCTTTGACTATATTTAAGAGACCTCTGTGTATCTTCTCGAGCCTGTCGCTGATGGCGTCTCTTGCTTTTGTCCTTATGACGCCCGCCTCTTTTAGCTTTACGTGTTTCGATTTATCTACTTCTATTACGCCATAGCCCGTTACATTTAAGCCGGGATCAACGCCTAGTATTATCATCCCATTTCTTTCAAAATCTCGTCAGGTACGTCAAAATTGGCGTAGACGTTTTGCACGTCCTCCTGCTCTTCGAGTTCGTTGACAAGGGAGAGTACCTTCTTGGCACTGTCTCCCGCGACCTTGATTGTATTCTTCGGCACATTTGTAATTTCGGCTACTTCGATTTTTACATTGTTATCCTGAAGGGCCTTTTTTACCCTGTCGAAATCGGCCGGCTCGGTGGTAACGCCATAAGTGGATTCGTCTGTTTTCAGGTCCTCGGCGCCTGATTCCAGAACGATAGACATAAGCTTATCCTCTTCGATCTCTTTTCTGTTAATAACGACGTATCCCTTCTTTTGAAAAATCCAACTCACGGAGCCGGCCCCTGCCATATTGCCGCCTTTTTTTGAAAAGATATTTCTGATTTCGCTAGTGGCCCTATTTTTGTTATCGGTGAGCACCTCTACCATAATAGCTATGCCGCCCGGGCCGTATCCCTCATAGGTTACCTCTTCGTAATTTACGCCCTCTAACTCGCCTGTGCCTTTCTTTATCGCGCGGTCTATATTATTCTGCGGCATATTCGCGTCTTTTGCCCTTTGAATGGCTAATCTCAAGCGCGGGTTGGCTTCGATCTTTCCCCCGCTGTGGCGGGCCGCTACGGTTATTTCCCTTATCAACTTCGTGAAGAGCCTGCCCCTCTTCGCATCCAGAGCTCCCTTTTTATGTTTTATCGACGCCCATTTTGAATGACCGCTCATGCTTTAGCCTCTTCCTTCGCCTTTTTCGCCTTTTCTATAACCATCTGGATCACATTCGAAGGAACAACTTCATAATGAGAAAATCTCATCGCGTAATTCCCGCGGCCGCCTGTAAGGGATTTCAGTTCATTTGCCCACTTATACATCTCCTCCAGGGGAACCTTGGCCTTTATAACCTGCATGCCGACACCGGGTTCCATTCCCATAATTCTTCCCCGCCTGGAGTTCAGGCTTCCGGTGATATCGCCCATGTATTCGTCGGGAACGCTAACATCCACATCCATAATCGGCTCCAGGAGAACGGGTTTTGCCCTTAGAACCGCTTCTTTAAAAGCGTGCCGCGCTGCTATCTGAAAAGCTATATCCTTTGAATCGACAGGATGTGTTTTGCCGTCATAGACTATTGCCTTAACGTCTACCGTCGGAAAACCCGCCAGGGCCCCTTCCTGTATAGCCGCTTTAATGCCTTTTTCGCAACTCACAACAAACGACGCCGGAATAGCGCCTCCGACGATCTCATCCACGAATTCAAATCCCGTGCCCCTTGCGAGCGGCTCTATGCGCATCCATACCTCGGCAAATTGCCCCGCGCCTCCCGACTGTTTCTTATGCTTGTAATGGGAGTCGCCCTTAGCTGTTATCGTTTCCTTATACGCAACCTTTGGCGTTCCCACATCTACCTGAACGCCGAATCGCTTCCGTAGCCTCTTAATCATAACATTTACGTGGAGGTCGCCCATGCCGGAAGCGATGAGCTCTTTTGTCTGCTGGTCACGCGTAATCTTGAACATCATATCTTCGGCCGTTAATTTGTGAAGGGCGTTTGAAATTTTATCTTCGTCCGAACGCGTCTTTGGCTTGATGGAAAATGATATCGCGGGTTCCGGAAATTGAAATCCCCTGAATATGACCTGATTCTTTTCCGTTGAAAGCGAGTCGCCTGTAGATGTGTGTTTTAACTTGGCGAGGCCTGCGATGTCGCCGGCGGAGGCTGAAGAAATCTGTATCTCTCGCTTGCCCTCCATCGCAAAAAGCTGCCCGATTTTCTCGGTAGCTTTCTTAGAAACGTTATACAATGAGGTGTTAGAGGAAAGGCTTCCGGAAAAAATCCTGAATATTGATATCTGTCCTATATAGGGGTCCGAAATAGTCTTGAAAACCTGCGCGCTAAAGAAAGAGCTTTCTTTGGGATTAATTTCCATTTTTTCGTTCGTTTTAGGATTGGTGGCTTCCAAAGGCTGCGCGTCACTCGGGGAAGGCATATTCTCTATAATGCATTCAAGAAGCTCCTTTACGCCTATATTTAAAACGGCCGAGCCGGCCATTACAGGAATTATCTTATTTTCCAGAATGGCTCGCTTTAGAGCTGGTTTTATTTCTTCCTGCTCGAGCTGGCCCTTATCGAGATACTTTTCTAAAAGGGTGTCATCTGTCTCTGCCACGCTCTCTACGAAGGACTCTCGCAACTTTTCCGCTTTGGGTTTTTCATCTCCCGGGACCTTGTCCAATTTTTCCTTTGTAACCAGATTGGCAACGTCCTTAAACGAGGGCCCTTCTCCGATAGGATATGAAAATACCACGCACTTCTTACCGAGTTTACTTTTTAAGGCATCTACGCACTTGGTAAAATCGGCGTTTTCTTTATCAATTCTATTTATAAAAATAACGGCGGGGAGGTTGTTCTCTTCAACAAGTTTCAAGGCCTTGTCAGTGCCGATTTCTATACCTCTTACAGCGTCAACGACTATAACGGCGCTTTCAACAGCCCTAATCCCGCCTAAAACCTCGCCTATGAAGTCACTGTAACCGGGGGTGTCGATGAGATTTACCTTTATATTGTCTTTGGTAAAATGGAGGATCGAGGAGTTTATTGATATCTTCCTTTCCTTTTCGTCTTCGTTATAATCGGATACGGTTGTACCTTCGTCGACCTTGCCGGGTTTAGGGATTGCCCCACCCGCAAAAATAAGCGCTTCCGAAAGCTGGGTTTTTCCGGAATGGGAATGCCCGAGAAGAATAGTGTTTCTTATAGGTATGCTCATAATAATACAGATATAATACTATATAAAAGAAAAGCAATTTTGTCAAGGTTTAAGAAGGCCGGCGTAAATAAAAAAAGGCGGTTTTATCCGCCTTTTTGCCAAGCCTTTCCAGGGGAGGTGTAATTTCTAATACAAGTATACCTTATTCTCATAACAATATGGTAACAAAAGCATTAAAGAAATGTAACAGAAACGTAACAATTATTTGACAACTCCCCATTGCTCAAGCAAGGGGATTCTCCAACTTATACCATTTCTGGCTTTCGCGTTTGGAGTTCCTGCTTCAGCGTGGAAGCTAATGCCTCCACTCCACAGGCTATCACCGAATGTCCTTCGGCTAAGATGTTTATGCTTGCGTTTAAATCTGCGTTTTCTGTATGTCCGCAGTTTATGCACTGAAACTCTTCTTGGTTTATCCTGTTCTCCTTTGAGATATGACCGCATATTCTGCATTTAAGGCTGGTATTTTGGGGAGGTATCAGGATTAGCTCTCCACCTCTCCAGTTGAGTTTATAAGAGAGAAACTGTTGAAACATCTGCCAGCCCTGGTCAAGGATAGAGCGATTTAAGCTGGATTTAGCTTTTACGTTCTTTCCCGGATTTTCTTTTGTCCCCTTAGCTGATCTGGTCATACCTTTGGTCTTTAGTTTTTCCATCACAATTAAGCTGTGGCTTTTGGCTAATTGGGTGGAAGTCTTATGCAGAAAGTCTTTGCGGACATTGGCTATATAAAAGTGAAGTCTTTGTATCTTTAGTTTTGTCTTTTTCCAGTTTGAGGAAAATCTTTTTCTTCTGGCTAATTTCCTTTGAAGCTTAACTAATCTATTTAGATTCTTCTTTAGTGGCGATACGCCATATATGGCTGCTCCATCCGAGCATTGGACAAACGTCGTTATTCCCCTGTCTATTCCTATCTCAGATTGAGCCCTTCTGTCTGGCTTGGGTATATCAATTTCACAGTTAAAGGCGATATACCAGTTTTGGCAGCTTTTAGTTATGGTTACATGCCTGATTTTACCCTCAGGCTCTCTTGATTTGGTGAAACCTACTATGTCAAGTTTGGGAAGCCTTACCCGCCCAACCTTCCTCGATAGCTGATCTATCAGGGTTACTCCCTGTGGGAGTCTGAAACCATCATGTATTCCTTTCTTTTTAAACTTAGGATAACCTCTGCCTCGGAAGAAGTTCTTAAAGGCCTGGTCTAGATCCTTGTTGACCTGCTGAAGAGATTGAGAAGGAGGTAGAGTTAACCAGACAAGCTCCTTTTTCCATTCTATTAGGAGTTTATCTAAATCAAAACGTGACAATCTCTGTTTCTTCTCTTCCCAGGTCTTCTTCTTTAAGGCTAATGCCCTATTCCATACATAACGGCATGAACCTGCTATCTGATTACAGAGAGACTGTTGCTCTTTAGTTAAGCGAAGTCGATATTTGAAGCTCTTTGAGATTATCATTGTCTTTGAAATGTCTTTTGGCTTTCTATGCACTAGTTAAAAAAAGGGCGAGACCATTTTTACCCCTTTCATCTATATAGACAACGAAAATGTGATTTTGCTGCATAAAAAATTAAAGAATGAAAGAAAAAGAGCAGAGAACACCTTATATCCCCATACATAAATGTAGGGGCTTTACGGCGTTATTTTGGTAACAAGCTTATATCCCGCGCTTCGGATGCTCTGGATATATTTGGGTTTCGACGGCTTATCTTCGATCTGCTGGCGTATACGCGCTATAAAATTATCAACGGTTCTCGTCGTGGGAAATACGTCGTATCCCCATACAACGTCCAACAGGTCGTTTCTTGAAATCACCTCGCCTTCCCGTTTAATCATATACGCCAAAATCTCAAATTCTCGCTTTGAAAGCTTGAGTTTCCTCGCCCCTTTATGACCTTCAAGACTGACAAAGTTCAGTTTGACATTGCCAAACTCATAAGAATCTATTTTCTTCTGCTTGGCCTCCCTGTGTATTTCAGCCCTTCTCAAGACCGCTTTTACGCGCGCTAATAACTCATTTAGACTGAAAGGTTTCGTAACATAGTCATCCGCACCCAATTCCAGCCCCAGGATTTTATCCACCTCTTTTGTTTTTGCCGTAAGCATTATTATAGGGAGCGTTAATTTCTTAGATTTTATCTTCTTACAGACATCGAAACCGTTCATCCCGGGAAGCATAATATCCAGAAGAATAAGGTCAATCTCTTCTTCAAGGCCTTTCTCCAAACCCTCTTTGCCGGTGGACGCGGTAGAAACAACATATCCTTCCCCCTCGAGGTTATCCTTTAAGCCATCCCGTAAAGAAACTTCGTCTTCTATTATTAATACCCTCTGCATATGGACCTCCTTTATGCTCTTTCGACAGGTAATGAGATTACAAACTTACTGCCTTTGCCGATTTTGCTTTCAACCGTCATCGTGCCGTTATGTGCGTCGACCACGCTTTTTACAAATGAAAGGCCTAGTCCGCTTCCTTTTATACCCATCACCATATCCCTCTCGACTCTGTAAAATTTATCGAATATTCTCTCAATACTGCCTTTGGGTATGCCGAGGCCTTTGTCTATCACTTCTATGCGGACATCTTTCTGGAGGGCTTTGACGTTGATGGTTATAACTTTCTCCTCCTTAGAATATTTATAAGCATTGTCGATGAGGTTAAAAATTACCTGCAAAATCGCGTCTTTGTCTATCTCCGCCAGGATTTCATCCTTCTCGGCGTTAAACTGAATTTTGAGCTTCTCATCCTGCGCTTCGTCCTTATAAATTTCGACCGCTGTCTTTGTCAAATCGACTAAATTCTCTTTTTCAAAGTAGAAAACCTTTTCGCCTTTTTCTATCTTTGAAAAATCCAGAATTTTGTTGATGAATCTGGTAAGCCGGTCGGACTCCCTTATAATCATGTCGTAGTACCTGGCCTTATTTCCGTCCTGTCTTACCTTGCCTCTTTTAAGCGTCTCTGCCAGCATCTTTACAGCGGCGATCGGCGTCTTCAATTCATGCGATACGCTTGAAATAAAATCCTCCTTCATCCGGTTTATCTTGATTCTGTGATAAATATTTGAAACCATGAAATATAAGCCGGTTAAAAATACCGAAACTGCGACGATATAAAGGGTGGCTATCCTGGTAAGTCTGAATCTTTTTTCTCTGGCGAATCTTCCATAAATATATTCAACCCTTCGGTCGTCTTTGAGGGGGTCGAAAATTAAATGTTCTACGGGATTTCCTTTCAAATCCGTTGCCCTGAAATAAAACCCCCAGTTTCCCCATGTGTCAGAAACCTTGATTAATATCTTGTTCCATCCCTTGCTTAAATTTGTTATCACTAAATCGTCGTCGGCCTCGGCTGGCCTTGAAATATCATAGTTAAATATCTCTTGGCCATTCAGCCATATTTTAATTCCGTCGTCCGAGCCAAACCTAAGCTGGATCTCCCTGTCACTGCGAGACCAGACATAGGTAAGCGCGTATGCTACTACGTAATCATGGGGCTTAAACAGCAAATTTAAATCCACATATCCTGAATCGTCATAACCAAACGGCCTGAACCATTTGAGGCGGGGGTTATCTTTTCCGGCATACGTTGCCTTAAGCTCTATCTTCTCCTCAGGCGCGAGGGGCCTTTTTAAGCCCGCTTTATCGGAATTGTCAAACGGCCCCAAAAAATACCAATCTTTTACAAGCCTTTTATCCTCGGCCAGCCTTATGCCGTCTATGCGCCTCAACCCATATATCGCCCAGGGGTTCGCGGGAGAGGCCTTCGCCGCTTTAGTATACACATTTACGGCGTTTTCGTAATCGCCTTTTTTTTCATAAGAGCGGCCTAAATCTACGTAAGTCTTCGGATTACCCGGGGAAATTTCAAGTGCTTTTTTAAAATGAAAGATAGCTTTGTCCGGGTCGTTGTAACCCTGCAGGTATATATCGCCTATATCGATAAGGTAGTCGGGATTTTCCGGATCCATATTACAGAGCCATTTCAATGCAGAGAGCGCCCTGTCATACCGGCCCAAATTTCTGTAATTCTCATAAAGAGATTTTGTGTAGGCAAAAAATATCCTCGGGTCTTTCTCCCCCAGAGCTGCCTCGTCCCTTTTAACAAGCTCTTTCACCCTTTTTGAAAAACTACTGTAGAGGCCGGCAAGCCTTTCTTCGGCCTTTTTACCGGCATCGCTTATTTGGGGATAGTTTATCATTATCTTTAGATACTCGGCGGTGGCTTCGGTTTCCCTGCCTAACTTTTCTAACGCGAGGCCTATTTTGTAATGCGCTCCGGCTATTATCCCGGGATTTTCCGCGGTATTTAAAACTTCTCTATATTTCTTTATGGTTTCTAAGGATGAGAGTTCCTCGGAGCCTTGAGAGAAGGAGAGGGAAAAAGAGAAAAAAAGCGCGCCTATCGCCACTATAGTGAAAGTGCGGAACTTCATAAGAAAATTATATCATATAAATACGAGAGAGGCAACTAGCATGGAAAAATAAAATGCAGGTTACGTTATTACACACAAAAAAGCCGGAGGAAAAACCTCCGGCTTTTTTAAAAGCGAGCGCCGACCTACTCTCCGTCACTCGGCCCACTTAAGAGTGGGCCTCGCTCCTTAAAAAGAAACCCTGATGGTTTCGCTGCGCCTTCAGCTTGCGGAACCCACTGCAGCAGAAATTCAGAGATGAATGGGTTTCTTTTTAATGTTTTTCTTCCTTCCGCATGGAAGCATATATGACAGGGAGAAAACAATCTTTTCCCCCTGTAACCCCCTGTTTGGGAGAGTAGGTTACGTTACTACACATAAAAAGACTGGAGGGTGTTCCCTCCAGTCTTTTTATAAATAATCGAGCGCCGACC
>JAUWBJ010000077.1 GCA_030605095.1 Candidatus Omnitrophota bacterium
CTATAACTACCGTAACCTCTATTAACGAGAACCCCTTATTCCTCATGTATTAAATACTCCCAGCTGACTCTTACGTTGATTATGTTGTAGTCGTCGGCCGCCTTCGTGGGGTCGGGGGGCTCGCCGGGGTTGTCGCGTCTAAATCTATAGTCTCTTTCTCCGCTGTATTCATCGGCTAGCCGCGATGCGAACGTCCCTTCCTCAGGGAGGAATTCATCTTGCCACCCCTCTTCTTTGCCATCTGTCCACCAGCTATGTTCGATATCCCAGCTATGCCCTTCCATAGTTTCGCGGGCAAAGTTTGCGGCGCTGAGCCTTAATTCGGCACTTACAATGAAATACCGGCAATACCGAAAGAACTCAAATGCCCCAAGCGAAGTTACAGCGATTATGATTATGCCGACTATCACCTCTATTAATGTAAAACCTTTTGTTTTTTTCATACCGATATTAAAGTATAGCACAATAGAATTCAAAAAGCAAAGCACTCTTGCTTTATATCCATTTAGTAGTATAATCATAAAGAGGCAAGAGGTTATAATATGGCAGAAGAGCCGCAGAAGGATTATCTGACAGGGTTTTCTTTAAGGGATACGCTTTATTTATTTTTGAAAGAGCTTATCGCCGATGCCAAGTTAAATAAAGGGCATTTCTCGATACTTCTTATCGATATAGACCATTTTAAGAAGTATAACGACAAATTCGGTCATCTTTTTGGAGACGAAATTTTAGAATATGTAGCCGACACCTTTCCTCTGTTTTTCCCGAAAAATAACTGTTTTCGTTACGGCGGAGACGAATTTGTCATCGTTTTAACCGACAAGGACCCCAGGGAAGCCTTTTATTTAGCCTTGCAGCTTAGGCATAATATGGCCGAGCGGCCGTTTCTCTTGGAAGGCAAAAGTTATAATTCTTTTAAGATTACCTTTAGCTGCGGTATCGCTGGCTTCCCTTCCGACGGCCAGACAGTGGCGGAGCTCCTTAAAAAATCCGACGAAGCAATGTATTTCTCAAAGCGCCATGGCCGCGATCTTATTACCATAGCAAGTAAGATGAAATACATAAGATTTCGCAATATGCTTCTTCTCTTCGTCAGTATTTGCGTTATTTTTACAGCCCTATCCACTTTGTATCTATTTCCTTTGAGAAAACCTATTCATCGTATCATACGCAATATCAGAGGTATCAGGATTACTGCAGAACAAACAGGATTAGATATTATAATTTTAAAAAACGGCGACGTGCTCAAGGGAGAAATCCTGGAAGAAACAGAGCATAAGCTGATATTGAAAATGCACTTAACGGGCGGAGTGGGTTCATTGGTTTTACAAAAATCAGAAATAGCTGAGATAAAATATAGCCCGGGAAAATGAGCCAAATAATTTTCCAGGAGAATATTCGAGGAAGCACGACTTGCTTTTCGGCGCAGGGTATGGTATATTCTGTAATAATGAAATATGAGGTAATCTTGTGGAGAAAAGCATAAAAAAGAAGGTTTTAATAGGAGAAGAGTTAGTAAAAGCCGGCCTTATTACTTCCGAACAGCTCAAGTTCGCCCTTGAAGAACAGGGTAAACTAAAAGGCAAAGACAAGGAACGCCTCGGCGAAGTTATAATAAGGTGCGGGTTCGTAAAGGAAGAGCTAATGGTAGTCTTTTTGGAGAAATATCTGAAGATACCCTATGTAAACCTGAAGGATAAAGAACATATAGACCCACGGATATTAAGATTGATACCGGAGAGGATGGCCAGAAACTTTAAACTTATAGGAATAGATATAGTAGATGATAAGCTTCGTGTAGCTATGGCTAATCCGTTTGATGTCATAGCCATGGATACCATAAAGGGCAAGACAGGGTATAAGGTTGAGAGGTACTTCAGCCAGCTACGCGACATAGGGGACGCTATAGATAAATTTTATCGAGGAGGCAGCTTTGAGAAATCTATCCACGAATTTATCAGCTTAAAAGCGGAGGAGGAGGAAAAAGAAAAAGAGGCAAGGCCGATTCGTCGGGAGATCGATTATAAGAAATTAGAAGTAGAAGCAGCCAGGGCTCCGGTTGTAGAATTTGTAAGTCAGCTTCTGGAAAATGCCGTCATGCAGGGGGCGAGCGATATCCATATCGAACCGCGCGAGAAAGAACTTTTCATCCGTTATAGGGTGGACGGGATACTGCGCGAAACTATCCCGCCGCCCAAGGAGATGGAATCAGCCATTCTTACCCGGGTAAAATTATTAGGCCGTATGGATATTGCCGAGCGCCGGCTTCCTCAAGACGGCCGATTCAACTTTGAAATCAAAAATAAAAATATCGATGTGCGGCTGGCCTCTACCCCTACCATATTCGGCGAAAAATTGGTGCTAAGACTTTTGGACAAGACCTCACTTCTCTTAAGGATGGAAGACCTTGGGCTTGTAGAGGAGGAGGTTAAACAATTCAAACATGTCCTTAAGCAGCCTTACGGCATGGTGTTAGTGACCGGCCCCACCGGCTGCGGCAAGACCACTACCCTTTATTCTGCGCTCAATTATATTAATGAACCCACAAAGAATATAGTTACTATAGAAGACCCCGTTGAATATCAATTAGAAGGAATAAATCAGATTCAAATTAAGCCCCTTATCGGATTGACCTTTGCCAGTAGCCTGCGCACTATTCTCAGGCAGGACCCGGATATAATAATGATCGGCGAGATACGAGATTTAGAAACCCTTGAAAACGCGGTAAAGGCAGCTCTTACCGGGCACCTCGTTATAAGCACCATTCATACCAATGACGCTCCCAGCGTAGTATACAGGCTTGTTCACATGGGCCTTGAACAGTATCTAATCGTGGCTTGCTTGAGCATGGTGCTAGCTCAAAGATTAATACGGCGAATATGCGCCAGGTGCAAACAAAAAATAAAGCTGACCGAATCGGCCATAAAAGGCCTCGAACGGAGGCTTGGTGTAGATTTAAAAAACATCTCTTTCTATAAAGGAACGGGCTGCAAGGCATGCGATGGCACCGGATACAAGGGCAGAGTGGGTATTTTTGAACTTTTCATAATTAACGAAGAGATTAAAAAACTGATTTTAGAAGGCATTACCGAGAAGGAACTGCAAAAAGCAGCAATAAGGTTTGGAATGAAAACCCTTCTTCAGGGCGGCCTTGAAAAGGTAGATAAGGGCATAACTACTGTCGAAGAAGTGTTGAAAGTGACCTTTATCGAGAAAGCGTTGTAAAAATATGCCGGAGTTTAAATACATAACCAAGAATAGCAGCGGGAAAACGGTAACGGGACAGGGACCCTTTTCTTCACAAAAGGACTTAATTATAGAATTAGAAAGAAAGAACCTCACCATTGTATCTATCGAAGAGGTGCATGGTGAAGAGAAGTCCTTTAGAAAGATGATAGCTGAGATTGCACCCCGCGGCGGGAAGATAAGGACCTTTGAATTAGCTATCTTCTGCAAGCAATTGGCCACTATGCTACACGGAGGAGTTCCTATCTTAAATGCGATAGAAAGTATAGCAGATGAGGTGAAGAATCCAAGATTCAAAAAGATTTTACAGCGTGTCAATCAAGACCTGTCGAGTGGAAGGTCGGTTTCCGAGAGTTTCAAGAAATACCCTGATGTGTTTTCAATTCTCTTTATATCTATTCTGGAGGCAGGGGAGAAGGTGGGAGCGCTGGATAAGATGTTAACCCGCTTAAGTAATTACCTGGAATCAAGAGACCGGCTTTTAAAGAAGATACGTTCGGCTACCACCTATCCTACTTTTATAGCCGGTTTTTTCGTGTTCGCCATTGTAATAATAACGCTCTTTCTCATTCCAAGGTTTCAAGACATATACGCGGACTTCGGGGCAGAGTTGCCGGCGCTTACCAGGCTGGTTTTTAATACGAGCAACTTTCTTCTCAGGAATATGCCTATCCTGATTTTTCTACTTGTAGCAGGCATCTTTTCTCTATTTGTTTTTGTGCGACACGGCAAAAGGGGAAGGACCATTTTGGACAGTACGGTACTTAGGATGCCGATATTAGGCGACGTGATAAAAAAAGCCGCCGTAAGCAAATTCTGCAGGACGCTTTCGACATTACTGAGCGAGGGTATATCCGTAACCGAGGCATTGCTTCTTGTGGGCAGGACATCGGGCAACGTAATTATAGAAAATGCCAGTAATTCGGCCAGTAAATTAATAGTGGGAGGCGAGACAATACCTTCGGCCCTTAAAAAGATGGGTGTTTTCCCCTCCCTTATGTTGCAGATGGTATCGATAGGCGTTGATTCCGGGTCATTGCCGGAACTTCTGGATAAGACCGCTGATTTCTATGAAGACCAGGTAGATGTATTTATAAGTACCATGACGACTATGATCGAGCCGATTCTGGTAGTTTCCTTAGGAGCGGTTATTGCTTTTGTAGTGGTAGCCCTCTATTTACCTATTTTTAGACTCGGTACCGCCATAAGCGGCGCGCAGTAACTATTAAAAAATTTAGCTTTTAAATTTGCAAATCTCGGGATTATATGGTATATTTTATACTAACGGAAAGGAGGTAGAGTAACATGAGTGGAAGAAAGGGTTTTACGCTGGTAGAGTTATTGATAGTAATCATTATAGTTGGTATCCTGGCTGCGGTTTCAATTCCTATGATGTCAACGAATTTAGAGAGAGCACGAGGCACCGACGGCATAGCGCAATTAGGGGCAATTCGGACAGCTGAAAGAATATATTATGCCGAACATTCGGCTTATACAGGTACTTTTGCTTGCCTTGATTTTGACACCGGCGACCTGGTGGGAAAATATTATAATGGAGAAGCTGTGACTTTGTGCGCATCTAGCACTACCTTTACTGCAAATATTGCCGGGATAGGTGATGCTAGTGGTGAATGGGTACAGATTGACCAGGCTGGGGAGATTACTACCAGTTATTAATATTGGTCTAACGGTTTATTTGTCGATTTAAAGGATTGTTGGAACGTTAAAGAGAAGAGGGGAGTTTTTATACTCCCCTCTTCTCTATTTAAAGAAGAGCCTAGTTTACAGCTTAAGATATGAAATATTTAAGATTTTTTACTGTTCTTTTACTTTTTGTTATTATATTTTCATATTCAATAAGTGAAATATACTGCCTTGATATCTGGTTGCATCTAAAGACCGGAGAGTATATCCTCAAAAGTGGAACCCTTCCCCGGCATGACATTTTCTCCTATACTATGCCGAACAAGCCGTGGATAAACCATGCATGGCTTTCTCAAATCATTTTTTATACAATATATGATAGATTCGGACCTAATGGCCTTATAGCACTAAGAGCGCTCATTATATCGAGTGTTTTTTTACTTTTATTTCTTCTGGGTTACAGAA
>JAUWBJ010000108.1 GCA_030605095.1 Candidatus Omnitrophota bacterium
CTCTGGTATCATTTGTAGCTACTTGGTCACCGTATCCCCGGCCAGAGGCCACTCCTACGTTACAAATGGCGGTTTTTTTATGGCTGCTTCTATAGAAATTTTTCCATTGCTGAGAGTTATTTTATTTCCTTCTTTTGCGGCGTCTATTTTTATATAGCATAAACCAATTGCCTTTTTAAGGCAAGGAGAAAAACTCCCGCTGGTCACCTTACCCACAGCTTCGTTATTGTATACAACATCAAAATTGTGCCTTGGGCTTCTTCGGCCTTCCGCTATAAATCCGACCAGGGTATTTTTTACACCTTCAGATTTTTGTTTAGCAAGGGCGGTCTTTCCTATAAAGTCTTTTTCCATATAGATAAATTTTTCCAGATTCGCTTCTAAAGGAGTATGCTCTTCGTCAATATCTTGTCCGTAGAGCGAATATCCCATCTCGAGCCTGAGCGTATCACGCGCGCCAAGCCCAACCGGCTTTACATCTTTATTTTCTAAAAGCTTATCCCACAGCTTTGCAGCTTCTTCTTTTGGAAAATAAAGTTCATAGCCCAATTCGCCTGTGTAGCCGGTCCTGCTTATCAAAGTTTTTACACCGCATACTTTTGCAGTTAAGAAGTGGTATTTTCCTATTGTATCCAGCGTTGCATTAGTATAAGCAGAAAGAATATCTTTTGAAAAGGGTCCCTGTAAATCAAGTTTGGCTGTTTTTTCGGATATATCTTCAAATTGTGTTTCAGCAGATAGGTGTGATTTTATCCATTCTTTGTCTTTATCGACAGTGCCGGCATTTACAACCAGCATAAATTCGCCGGAAGCCTTTTTAAATGTAATAAGGTCATCTAAGATTTTGCCTTTATCATTAAGCAAAAAACCATAGCAACATCTTCCGACAGGCATATCATCAGTGCGATGGGTTATGAGATAATCAACATCGCCCTTAGCGGTTTCGCCTTTTAGGATGAATTCCCCCATGTGGCATATGTCAAAAAGCCCTGCTTTTGTTCTGGTGTGAAGATTCTCTTCTATTATACCGGAATACTGGATGGGCATGTTCCAACCGGCAAAGGGCGCCATACGAGCGCCCAAACGTATGTGTTCTTGATAAAGTGGGGTATTTTTTACCATTAAAAAAATGCCCGGGTTCAAAAACCCAGGCGCACGGCTTTTGTTTGTACTGTCAGCTCCCTCGTGGTTATCCACTAAGAACGCCAGTCGCTTTAGTATAATTATATGTAAAATTAATATTTTGTCAATATTTTTGTGAGGCCTCTGAAAAACTCCTAATTTTTAGGCCAGAGGCCTCTGATTACGGAGATTATGAGAGATTACAGAGATTTTCCTCGTCGATAAAATAATCTCTGTAATCTATATTAATTGCTGTAATCAAGAGATTGCTGTTTATTTTTGGACTTTTTCAGCAATCT
>JAUWBJ010000004.1 GCA_030605095.1 Candidatus Omnitrophota bacterium
CAGAAGCTCAAGTCGCTTGAAGACAGAGATATCCTGCCGAAACTGGCAGAAGTAAGAAAAACAGAAAATGCTTTAGAAAAAGCTCATGAATACGAAAAGACCGGTGATTTGAGGAGGGCGCTAAGAAAAATCAACAAAGCCTTAGGGAAAAAGCCCAAGGACACTACCGAACTTCTTGCGGCAAAAAAAAGAATTGCGCGAATTATCAAAAGGAATAGGATGGTTTCGCACGCTGAAAAATTATTCGATACTGATGACCTCGAAGCCGCTGAAAATGCACTCAAAGAACTTGAAGTTCACTTCTGTGGGCCGAATATAGAGGTAACAGAAGAGGTAATGCAAAAGAAGACAGGAAGCGATAAAGAAGGATTTAAAGCTTGGCAACAACTCAAAGTGTCGATTAATAATTTGAGGCAGCAGGCTGAAAAACGGAAAGAACAACTTAATAAGGCAGAACTATTGCTAGAAAAAGAAGACTTTGCCGGTGCAGCCGCCAAGGTGGATGAAGCGACAAAATATGGCGGACCTTCAACAGATACGAATAGCCTACTTAAGCGCATAGAAGATACCGAAAGGCAGAAAGACAACATTGCCATAATTGATACTTCCTTGGATGAAATTAAGGCCGATTTAAACGAGAACAAAATAGATATAGAAGACTTAGGAGATTATACCTCAAGGCTTGAAGGCCAAATGAAGAAAATACAAAAGATAGACTGGAAAAATTACAAGCAGAAACTTGAGAAAAAATCCGGCCAAATACAGCGTTCTATAACTTCAAAAAGAAAATCAATCAGCAAGATAAACCAAGGAAGAAAATCCCGCATTATACAGCGATTAGGCGAGTTGGGAAATGAACTTAAAACTCTTGAAGCACCCAAGGATATCGTAGCGCTTAAAAAGAAGGTTGCAACACAGAAGAATGCAGTAAAAAATGTTCTATCTAGAAATATAAGGAAAGAACTTACTCTGTCGTGCGAGGTCTTAAAGGTAAAAATCGAATCCAAGGCAAACCAGGCAGTGGAGAAAAGGATAAAGGAGATTCCCGAAAGTCTGCACGCCGTTGACGAAGAAATTCCCGAAGCTCAAACCCTCGAAGAAACAAGGGCATTGAGAGAAAGGCTAAATGCGGTTAATAGAGGCATTAACCAGGTTTTACAGGAAGAAGAAAAGGAAAGGTTATTGGGTTTATATCAAGAAGTTTCGGGTAGGCTTAGCGAAAAGCACGAAGATTTAAAGAAGAAGGTAGGCAATGAAACGCGAAAAATAGAAACTGCTTTACGAACGTTAGACGGACAATTTATGCCGAAATATGCAGATCTATCAAGGGAGGAATTAGAAGAACTAAAGAAAGAGATTGATGAGGTTCCTTCAACTGAAGCTCAGGAAAGGCTTAGAAAGAGCGTAGCTGAAGTTAGAGAATCTATAGATAATAAACTAGAATTGTACAAAAAGACTATAAGAGAGAAAAAAATAATTGATGAAATGAAAAGAACGATACAAATACACATAAATGCAGTCAAGGGTTGGTACATCACCGAGCGCAATGGTATGTTAAACACAGGTGTAACGCCTGAGCAAGTGGCCAAAGGGGGATACGAACTCTTGAATAGATTAGACCGAACAGTACCTGTTTCAGCAGAATTTTATGATAAGTACGAAAAGGAATTGAATGCAGCTGTAGCAGCGAAGAATAAAGCGCTGGAAGAAGCTAAAAAAGAAAGAGAAACTTCCCGGCCAGTCGAAGAAAGACAGGTAAGGCAGGAGGCAGAGGAAGGGGCCTTAACATACCTCGCAAATCTTGAGGAAAAAATAGACCAAGCAGCTTCTCCTTCTGAACTAAGAAAATTACAACAGGCCATAGAACATATACCCGAAGATATTTGGCAGTGTCTAAGCAGTGAGCAACGGATGGACATTAAAGAAGAGCAAGCGAGGATGAATAGCGATATCGACACCATATTGGCAGAGAAAAAAGAGGCCGCAGCTTCGGTTCTTGCGGGATTGCCCAAGAAGTATAAGAAGCTAAATGCCGCCGTGAGGAAGTTGATAAATGCAACGATGAGGGGTGATGAAAAAGCAGCAGAGGAGGCTCATGCAAAAATAGCCGAGGAGTACGCCAAGGTAGTGGAAGACATGGATCCTGATGATAAGCAGAAATACCAAGATGCTATCAGTTTCCAACAAAAGCCACGAGGGAAAACAGCATTTGTCATAACTCGGTTACTTGTAATCTTGGTTCCGCTAGTTGTGCTCGCAGCACTCGGGATCCATTATTGGCCTCAAATCAGCCCATATATTCAAGAAGCTCTGCGACATTATCAAGTATCCATTGGTGCAAGTGGTTTGCATCAGACGGTGCAATATGCCTCAGTCATTCCTAATAACCTGCTTATAAACATAATCGGACTAATAATACTCGGTTTCCACTTCTTCTCAAAATATCTCGAATCCATGGAATTTTTGCTTTCCGAAGAAAATCCAACATTACACACGACCCCTAGCCCGCATCTGGGGTGGTTACCACTAGGGTCGCCATTTACAGCATTTTTGTCTGGCGTTCCTGCAGGAGGCAGGCAAGATAGGGAAAGTCAACCGGATGATGACGCGATTGCGAATGGGGATGAGGTAAGCGGGGAAGAACTAAGCGGGGACGAGCTACTATATGCGGAGATTTATAAACTTACGAGCATTCTCATAGGCAATCCAGATAAAGCTGAGCGTCAGGAAGCCGGCGAAGAGCTATATCAAATTCGTCAGTCTCAACCCGAACTCGTTGATTCAAAAATCGAATATATGATGGAGGAAGCCGGTAAAGTAGGGACCGAAGCCAAGGCAATAGGAAGAAGAATAGAAATCCTGAGGCTTGTTATTAAAGGCGTCTCCCAGCATCGAGTTGAGATAGATAAAGAGATCGGGAATGGCATGGTTTCGCGGTGGGAAGAAGGCAAAAGAAATATCAGCGCTCCGAACCTCAAAAAATTAGCCGACTACTTTGATGTGAAACCGACTCTTATATATAGAGGTAAGACCTTAATAGAGGCGATAAAAGAGACTCGGCCGGATGCCAGAGGCGGAAGAATAAGAATCCTTCGCTACTCAAAAGGTTTCTTGCAATGGGAGCTCGCCCGAGAACTTGGAGTTACGCGTCAGGCAGTTACAGCCTGGGAAGAAAATCAACCTCTGAAACCGGCAAGCCTTTTAATATTGGCCAATTACTTTGGAAGAGACGAATCAATCTTTGTCGAGGAGCCGACCCTCATCTACAAAGGAAAGACATTAGTAGATGCTCTTAAAGATGCCTCTACTATAGGCGAAAAAATAGTAATCCTTCGTTATTCAAAGGGGCTTAGAATAGAAGGGCTTGCGGATGAGACCGGAATTCCGTTGAAATATCTTTCCGACTACGAGAGGGGACTCAAACCGCCTGAGCCGGAAGACCTTGCCATACTTGCCGATTATTTCGAACTAGATTTGACACTTCTCGATAAAGCGGCTAGTCCGGAAGAGATAGTAATTTTATTGATTAATAAGCTTGAAAGGGCGAGGATCGCCACTATGATGGAGAGGATAGTCCGGGCCTTAAACTCTGTCTCGTTGAAAAAGACATTCATGGCGTATGACATATATTATACCTCGCAAGCTATCCGAGATAAGATAGCCAGATTCATGCCTTTCATTGAGACCGGAAGCTATCCTGTCGGCATAACAATGAAGAACGGTGTTACGCTGCTTCCTGATAATATGCTGACAAATCCGCATGTTATGAGTCAAGTAGAGGATAAATACGGTGACAATTTCTGGTCTGACGCACAGGCTACTGTTGATTTCCTCACCGAAAGCGACCCTCTGCCGGAAAAAGCCGATTTAATTATGGTGTTGAGAGGCGAAGACCTTGAACTGGCGCGTGAGGCAGCCAGGATGTTTATGGCGGGCAAGGCAAGCAAGATACTTCTTTCGGGAGGTCAAGGGCAGCGTATATCCGAAGACCGGGAGAGCGAGGCTGAGAGATATAGAGAAGAGATAAAAGCTGTAATAATGGACGAATACGGTAAGGATGAATTCGATGCAGAAATGATTATAAGAAACAATGTCTTAATTGTCGAAAGAGAATCTGATAGCCTTATTTACGATATGATACATAGCCTATATACATTAGAAGGGGAAGCATGGTGGATAGATCCTCCCCGCTCCCGATCCGTTATATTGATGCAGACACCTCTATTACTTAAGAGGTCAGCAGCTACATTTTTGAAGCAGTTCCCAGAAAACGTTACATTGTATAGACATTCATATAAAACTATAAATCTTGCCGCTGAATCCGATTTAATTAAGAGGGGCGAGATAATAGCCGAGGCTTGGGATGAGCTGGAGAGATTGGAGAAGTATGGGCCCGGGTCCAGCGGCACTGGTGATGCCGTCGGGGTGAGAATGCCGGCTCAAGTCCAGGCCTTCAGGGATAATGTTACCCCAATATTGGAGGCCATGAGGACGGCTCTATTCTTTCATGAGATGCTTCACGTTGTGTTGAACTCGATTTACTCTGAGAGTCCGGAGGATAATGCTGTATTAACCGCTGTGGCTGGATTGGGCAGCGGATTTGACTGGTCAAGGCTACGCTCTGAACTCGGAGTAATGGGATGGCAGAGAGGTGAAGAAAGTCTAACCGAATATAGAGTGAGATTGTTGAATGAGGCGCTCGCAAAGATTCTGGAACTCGAATACTTATCGAGACGCGACTGGCCGACCGGGGATTTCAGCGCAAAACTTCAGTCCCTTTACAACTTACTCGGCCTTACCGACGATGATTCACGCGACTTCTGGATGAAGAGGCAACCAACGGACACCGCTCTCACCGGACTCCAGCAGGCCATACATGATACCTTCATGTCCCATGATTTGCTAAACCCCCATCGCCTCGCCGCGATTGCGAATGGGGATGAGTTAAGCAATGAGGATGAGCAGCTAAGCAAGGATATTTATATTCTTTCAGACACACTCATAAATTCTTCAGATAAAGCCGAGCGTCGGAAAGACGGCGAACGGCTATACCAGATATGCAAATCTCCGGAGGTTAATCCATTCTCATTAATCAAATACATGATGGGCAAAGCTGAGACGATAGGAAGAAGGGTGGAATGCCTGAGATTTATCAATAACCTCACACCGGAGGAGCCTGAGAGTGCCAGTGGGGTTAGCGCAGACGTGATTGAGAAATTGGAAAACGACGGTTATGTTATCTATCCTCCGGGAGCCCTCTTTAAATTAGCTGAATATTACAAAATAGACCCGATCCTTATCTATAAAGGTAAGACTTTGATGAATGCCATAAAAGATACTGCTCGGGATGATATAGGTGCGAGGATAAGGATTCTCTGCCATTCAAAAGGTAAAACGCAAGAAGAACTGGAGGATATTCTTGGTGTTAACCGAGGCTTCGTTGCACAGTGGCAAAATAACGTCGTAAGACCTAGCCTGCAATATCTTGCAAAAATGAGCGAATATTTTGATAAAGAAGTTATAATTATATACAAAGGGAATACACTAACAGAGGCCCTTAAAAGCGCCGCTACTGACGGCGAGAAGATAGATATTCTTCGCCACTCAAAGCTCCTTACGCAGATAGAGCTCGCGTCTGGTATCGCGGTTAGGGGGATTTCAGAATCTACTATCTCAGGGTGGGAAAATAATATTATCCCGCTCAACGTAGAAGATTTCCTCATTGTTGCCGATTATTTTGATGTAGATATTACGCTTCTTTGCGGAATGGAGACGCGTGAAGCCATAAAAGCGGCGCTTACTGTAATTGCCATCCCAGAGGTAGATTACCGCAGAAAAGATAAAATAGCCACAATTTTACATAAAATCGGCATAAGTTCCAAAACAGGCAGGCCCTTGGAAGACGGTATCTTTGCAATTTCACAGGACGAGATGGATAATATTACAAGACATGTAGACCCGGCTGAAAGAATAGGCTTACATGAATATACATTAGGAGGAGGCCTTGTCCTTCATACCCAGGATGCGAGTGAAAAGGAGGTAAGGGAAGGTTTAGCGCACGCCTGCAACAGGACTATATTTACGGAGGACTGGGATGAAGATACTCAGAAATTCAACGGCGATACGGCAGCCTTTTTAGATAGCACTATATGTATATCGGATTATGACTTTTACGAAGAACTAAAGGTTTTATTCAACATTCCTGTAGCGTGCGTGGAAGCCAATACCAACGTAGAAAAGCAATATGCCTATATCTTAGATGAAGCATTAGCCAAACTCACCGTCTATGAATATCTTAAGAAAGAAAACACCCCTCTTACTCGTAGAGAAGGCGACAATCTCACCCAGCTTATAAAAATATTCGACCTTGAATATGACGAATCCACCTATAGATATACTTCAAAGACTCTCGAGGGCTTCAACTCCTTACGACAGCGAATCTTCGACGCCCATGAACTGCACGTCAAGCCCATCCTCGCCGCGATTGCGAATGGGGATGACTTAAGTGATGAGGATGAGCAGCTAATTTATATTCTTTCAGACATACTCATAAATTCTCCAGATAGAGCTGAGCGTCGGAAAGCCGGCGAACGGCTATACCAGATATGCCAATCTCGTACTGAAATTCTTGACTCTTTGATTAATGACCTGATGGACAAAGTTGCTGGTGTAGGAAGAAAAATAGAAATTCTGCAATACCTTAATAACGTTACACAAGTGGCGCTTGCGGATGATATTGGGGTTACAGTATCGGTCATTGAGGACTGGGAAGAGGAGTTTGAAATACCTGCACAGGAGGATATCGATAAGATAGCCGATTGCTTTGACATGGAGCTTGTATCCCTTAATCCCGACGATGACAGCATAACCCCTGACTCTCAAGGAAAAGACAAAGGGCCAATAATTAAATCTATCTTAATCGCCATCCTTTCCTTCTTATCATTATCAGTGCTTCTTGCTATGAAGCCTCAAGGTGAAATAGGCTGGGCTCTACCAGTAACCCTAATACTCCTTACTATACTCCTTACTGCGGTAATTTATGGAGTGATTTCTGCGATTGGAAGAATTGTTAAGAGAAAGCAGATGATGTATCTATTCACAATGCCTGAGACTTCTAAATTTAGACCGGGTGAACAAATACTTTTTGCTAGTTGTGATACCTACGTTGACAGATTAGACGAAGATAAAATCGGTACATTCCTTGAAAAGATAGCAAGGACTATAGAAAAAGCTGCTAAAGTTTATGAAAAGAGAACCGGAAAAAAGGCTCTTGTCGCTGCGCTTTCCTATGCGACGACTAAACAAGGAGCCAGGTTATCACGCGACCCATTTGTACGGTATATGGAGAAAGCAGTTGAAATTGTAAGGGAGAGGAGCCCGAGGATAAATGTTTTAGGAGTTACTCAATTTGATGCCGCTATACGTAGGAAAGTATTTTTGGATAAGACAAAATCAAATTTTGCTCCCAAAGGTTTTCCGGTCAATGTATTTGTATTTCCTAATTCACAGTCTTTTGAGATTGCAAAAGATGTGATGGATTTCTTTAGGTCCAACCCTACAATTGGGGAAAAGTCAGAGTTACCCGGCAAGTATTTAGAGGAATTAGAAAGAATTGCCGAATCCAAGCAGGCGCGCATTGTTATTCCCGAGTCAACAAATCCGCTGGTGTTAGCGGCTGTGGCAAGATTTTTGAAAAAAGAATTAGGCGAGGTTGTGCTTTTAGGGAAAAGGTCCGAGATAATATCGGTTGCATCGGAAAAAGGAATAAATATACGAGAAGCCGAAATTATAGACCCTGAAGAAGATCCTGAAGAACTTAATGAAATTGTAAAGTATTATTGTGAGAGACAAGCTCTCGGCGAGAGGACTAAAAAGGCTAAAGAGGTTGCAAGGAGAATTTTGAAACGTAAGGTAGTTCGTTACGGAGCAGGGATGGTGGCTTTAGGCAAGGCCGATTGCATGGTTGCAGGAAGTGTGTATGATTCCGCTGATGTTATCACGGCTATCAAGATGCTTGTGGGGATGGATGAAGATGTTGAAACTCTATCAGGTGGCTTTTTGATGTGTTCGCAATCTAAAGATGTGGGTACTGACGGAAAGTTAATCCTTTCTGACATTGCTTTTACAGAATGTCCGAAAGACGCCAAGGAACTTTCCGATATTGCGGTGAATACAGCTCAGGATGTAGCAACTTATATCGGCCCTAACGTTAAACTGGCGTTTGTCTCCGGTAAGAATGTGGAAAGTAGCAAAATAAGGGAAGCAATTGAAATCACAAGAGAGGCGATAGGTAATAAATTTGATATAGATGGTTCAATTACCATAGATGGCCCAATAGGATTAGATGAAGCGCTGAAAGGTGGATATAATGCGATAATATTTCCCGACCTGAATGCAGCAAATAGTGCCTACAAGATGCTACAGGGGATATGCAAGTTTGATGGCTTGGGCATAATTTCCGGTGAGTGTTCTAAACCTGTGTTTGATATGTCGCGTGGAGCCGACATTAATGAGATTTATAGCTCGATGGTCCTGGCATGTTGTGGGGTAAAAGCCAAAAGCCCAGATGATGTTCAGACTTTAATCAACACCATCGAATCCGAAAGCGGCATCACAACCAAGTCGCAGAAGCGCATACAGGCGGCCGCCCAGACACTCAATAACCTCCCGCAGTCTGCAAACTTCCTGGAATATGGTGTGCATCTTGTTCCTCAGTCTGTGTTGGATAAGATTGCGGATGTGCTTCCGTCAATTGAAGTGGATCCGGATAATCCGGCGAGAGGCCTTGCCATGAAAAGCGGCATTATTCTAATCAGCAAATTTGAAGAGCCAATAACACCGGCAGAGAAGGAATATCTCCGGATGAGGTACGGCACTGACTGGATTAGTGCAGATGAGCCTACGAAGAAAGCCTGGCGGCAGGATATGCGCCAGTCCGTCTTCATCCATGAAATCGACCACCAGATATTTGATACAATCCTCAAGAATAATCCAGAATTAATAAAGAATGCCCTCCTTACGCAAGTGGTAACCCATGTGAAGGGTACATCCTTGTTAGGCGTTACGGATAAGAATGAGCTGATAGCTCTCCTCAAAGACTCCGAAGAGCTAAAGAGTCTCAATAAAGAGTTAGCCAGATTCGACCAGTTAATGTTCCTCCGCGACCTCCTTGATGTTAATGGCAAGATTGCCTTTGATGCAAGCGCCAAGCCAGGCGATGAATGGCTCAAACTCAAAATTGTATTGGGTATTAGAGAGATTACACGGACCATCATAAGAGGAGACAAGTCAAAAGAAATCACCGGCCTCTTCTCATCGAATAACAGTATCTTTGCCCTCATGGATGAAATCGACAGAATCTCTTTTGAGAATGGCCTCATGTCCCCTGGCCTCCTGCATGCGATTGCGGATGGGGAGATCAACGTAGCACTTATAGTAGATAACTACATCAGTTCAAATCCTGAGATGGCAGATTTAAGAAGTGCGCTCGTTGAAATTTTGGAAATCTGCAGGGACATCGACGTTTTAATACAAGTTAGGGACATGCTAAAAGAAAATCTCATTACAAAGAATGATGTTAGGCATAGGTTAATTTTAATATCACATTCTGAGGATTATAAACCCGATGAGACGTTCGAAGCTATTCACAGGATGTTATCAGAAGGATTAATTACAACAGAAGATATCGAAACTAAATTAGCTCCTTTGGCAGAAAGAGCCGAACATTCTGCATTCTTAGCCTTTCAAACTCTTTACCATATGCTCAAAAGGGCCAAAGAGGAGGGCGTAGACAAAGAGACTGCATTCGAACGTTTGCAAGCAGTTGCTGACGAAGTCGGTGACGACGCAGGCTATGTGTTCCATCAAATATGGGATAACTGGATGAAGTATTGGAGTGAGCGAAGGCAAGCTTATGCCATGACATTTGATGATATCCCTACTTATATACTTCCGGTCGCACAAAAATGCAAGGATTGGACGGCCTTTTATCTCAGTGTCCAGGAATATGTAATTAATAAAGAAGAATTGTTAAAAGTTTTGTCACTTCCGCTGACAGGCAGAAAAGCTGCTAAAGCATATGAACTTAAGGAGGAATTAACGCGAGATTATCGTGAGCCCGCAATTTTTACAGAGGCTGAATTCGATGAATATATCATACCTATTATACAGAAATCAGGACTGCCTATAAGAGACCCTGTCAGGTATGTTAAGAATATGTTAAAGGATGGGTATATTACAAAACCTCAAATCCTTACTCATCTTGTTCCAATAGCAAATAATGCGCTGAATAGTACCGGGAAAACCTTTGGAAATATATATGCAATGTTAAATACAGGGTTACTTACGGCGGACCAGATAAAGACATTGATAATACCTACGTCTGAGAATGCCAAGAGAAGAACCGGCATTGTATTGAAACAAGCATATGAGCTTCTGTCGGGAGAGGAAGAAAGCACTCTGCCCCTAAGTTACATAATGACAGTATCGGATATACCAGTATTAGGAAACCTGCAAACATCCGATGGATTGCGACAGGAACTAGATAAGTTTAAATCGAATATGTTGGGAAGTGGGGCCACCAAAGAGGCAGTTGTAAGCTACCTCCATGACCTTCTTTCCTTAGATTGCAATAAAGAGAATATAACACAATATTTCTTTATACTGAGGTCCCGGATTGGCAAAATTAACGCAGACCTATTTGTTGCACGATACGAGCCCCTTCGGAATAAATTGGGCGATGATATATCTTGGCTTATACCGGCATTTGCTGACCTCTTTGGAGTTGATACGGCTAGGGGAAATACACGGTTCATATCAAACACAGAATTCAATAGAATCCTTGATAAAATCGAGACTGGGTTAGAAGATATCAAGCAATTAGTAGAAGTAAGTGTGTCCAAAGAACCAATATTATATAATCTTCTGCTCGCAAAACTACTTATGTACGGCAATATAAAGGAACTTGTATATAGAGATGAATCTCCATATAGAGCAACATTAGCGTTAAAGAATTTGAATGTGGATGCTTTTGTGAACATCAATGACTGGCACAATGTAAGGGATGCTCTCCATAATATACGCACTAAGGCTAGCAGTACCAGATGGTCTGCATTTGGTGCGAGGATAAGGGATAAAATCGGATATTACGTAAGCGATATCCTGGCCGACGATACTCTTGTCGAGATATATGCAGATGAAATAGCTCAGGTGCTGGGCGATATCTTTGGTAGAAACGGAGGATTCGAGGAAGAATTTAAGAATGTCTACTATATGAAGGGAGAGGGTATAGAATATAAGCTACTTTCGCGAAATGCGGACGAGCTTAAACTCGGAAACAGGACAGGAGACTGCACGGCAACCAATAGGCAAAATTTCTGGTCATTGCCGACATGGATGTCTCACCTTGGCTATCAGATACTTCAAGTATATAAAGACGGCAGGTTTGTTGAAAAGATGCATCTAATCATAACGGATAGCGTAGGCGTCCCGGGTATTACAATAGACGCACATGAAGCGGTGCCGCAGACAGTCGAATCCGGTGGACGCCATGTATCCGGTGATCCAAAATTGATACGAACCCGCGAGGAGATATTCCAGGCCGGTATGTTAATGGTAAAAAAGATTGCATCACGTTTAGGAATACCAAAAGATGAGATCTACGCAAACGGAATTAGTGGAAGAAAATGGATAAAGAAGTTTTATGAGGAAGATTTTACTACAACGACTCATCTGCAGCACTTTAGGTTCTTGGACGGTGTTGCTCCTTCAAAGTATTTCTTTGATAAGGAATTCCATCTACCATTTCAGGATCCAAAGATTTATATTCAAACCTTCGGCACAGGACAACTTTCCCCGGAGGTGCGAGAAGCGGTATCAAGAATAGAAGAGCAGTTGAACGCATATATAGAGCGCCATCCTGAAAGCGAATTAGCCATTGCTGTTAAAGAAGGAGATAGGGCACGTGCTTCGCAGCTTATAGCTGAGGATGAGAATTTTGCCAAAGAGATTTCAGAGTTTACAAATGTTCTGGATGAGCAATCTCCTCCCATGACTATACAGGATGTCTACTCCTTGCTTTATTCGCCAACATTACGTGAGGGAAATGCGAATGCGTTTGTTATTGATGACGGTAGCCTTGAGGGCTATGAATCAAAATTGATAGAAAAGGCCTCAAGCGCTTCTTGCCACATAGATACGCGGCTGGCAGCTATTAGTGTGCTGGGGATGTTTTTTGATAGTGCGAATGCGCTGGGGGCGTTGAAGGAGTTGGTGGGAGGAGATACCGGATATCCACGAGACAGTGATGAAGACAAACGTATTCGAGCAGTTGCGAAACATCCCCCGGCTGAAACTGACGACGACACAGCTTCTGCCTCATGGACGTGCGATCCAGAGGCCGAGGGAACCCTGCCACCAGGCATAAATAAGGATGGGAGAGTCGTCCGAGAACAGGAAATCCTCCAAAAAGCAGATGCCGAAGACGGCTTCACCATACACAAGATTACAGGTGTGAATAAGGAATACACCATCCGCATCGCGGACTCAATCCTGTCGGATGGCCATTTCCGGGCAATCTTACAGCGTGCACTAGCCCAGGCTGAGAAGGAAGGCCTCGACAACCGCATCCCCCTTACCTTCATAGATGCAGACTTTATTGTAGACTCTGACGGCAATGCCCACCTCGCAGGCGACTGTAAGATGAACAGCATCGTCGCCCTCAAGAAACGCTACAGAGCCATCCTCCAAGCCGTAGAAGACCAAATCCCAGGCGCCAGCGACATCCTCCTCCAGGTCCTAATCGAGCATGAACTTAGGCATGAAAACCCCAACATCACAGATAATGAGACGCAATTGACTCAAATAGACATCGCCCGCCTCCGTGCTTTACTCGGCGAAGATAATCAAGTAATTGTTAATGTTGCGCGTGTTTTTGATGAAATGGAGATTATATCTGACAACTTTGTTGATATGCTCTTGCAATCTGTTGTACGTTCGATCTATGATGAAATTAAAGAAGAAACAAGAGAGGATATTACTTTGAGTCAAGTTTTAACGGAAGGCGATGTTTATTGTCTCAGAAATGAGATTGGAAATGTTAGCGATATTAAGAATAAGCTGCGCGATGAGATAGGTCAATTTCTTTTTGGAGCAAAAGAAAATGAGGCCATTCCGTCTCCGGAGGAAGAAAAGGTTGTTGAAAATGCACTGTCTTTAGTCAAAGAAAAGATCGAGTCTATGGGTTATTCGTATTCGCAGCCCAGGATTATGTACGTTAAGCCCGGTGTGTTTCCAGACATAGCCTATTTCTTTAGATCTTATAATACAGTGGTTCTTCAAGTTGGTCAAGACAGTAGGAATTTGGAAGGTGATGTCATACATGAAGTCCTTCACGGAAATCAGCGTGGATTTGCACCAAGAGTTCTCTCTGATGGAATGACAACTTACATTCAAGCGATGATTCTGATGGAACGCGACGGAATTCGAGATTTCTCATTAGAAGCTTTTGGCGAAAATCTTATGAGAATTCTGGATGGATTTGATGATTCAGAGATAGGACCGTTTAGTTATCCCTATGAAGTTTTAACAATAGCAGTAGCCGTGGATTCTCTTGGACTTAAACCATTGGCAGATGCCTATTTCAACGGCGATTACACGGGTATTGAGGGGAGCATGCATAAAGAGAAATGGCAGGAATTAATTGATTTGGCTAACGATTTTGAAGGCAAAGAATATGAAGAACTAGACCCGTATTTAGACAGTGTCTTGGAAATTTTCGGTCGAAACGCCATAGAAGCACTCGGGCAACTCGGCACGCCGGAGGCAGCTCGGGTGCTAACTCGTTTTGTTAAAAGTGCAAGCGACAGAACATCTGAAGTTGTGCAAGCTGCTATTCAAGCTTTGCATACCGGAGAGTATGTCGATAAGATGGACACGCGCAGTGAATTTGATGAAAACGGCAGAATCTCGCAGGTAATCGACAGACACAGCCGCGTAATCGAGAAATATGAGTATGAGGGCGACACGGACGAGATTAAAAAGGTGACGCTCATGAATGTGAAGACGGGCAAGACGGTGGAGCTAGTAGTGAGCGACCCCGATGCGCCCATATTTACTTTCGATGTTTACGTTGATGGTGAAAAAATTGAACTTCTGCAACCCCAACCCGATGTTTATCAGGAGGTTTCTTTAAGAGTTATCTTAACCACTAGAGAATATACAATTGGTAGGATTAATTTGGGAGATTTTCAATTTCAAGACGTAGGAACAACTATATTCAATTGGCTGGCTAATCACGCATTGAGAAATGGTGTAAATAAAATTGCAGTTAATTATACAAGTAGGCCAACCATGTTTCATATTATGCAGTCTATTATTGATGAGAATCTGGGCGATATTTCTACGGAAGAAGGTACGTTTTATGCAGAGACAAAAGATGGAGGAGGTATACAAATCAGAGTTAGCAATGGAATTGTTGAAAGCTGTGACATAGAAGGACTAGAAAGAAAGACATTTGAGATCGAGGATAATAGATACGTTAAAATAGGCGGCGAAATTATTGGCGAATTATTGTCGTTTCCGGCGATAGAAATAAAAGGGACACCCAACCCCTTTAACATATGGATCGACCCATCCGGCGCAATAACGCAATACTGGGCGAAGAGCCAGGAGTTGAGAAGGAGGATTTACAGAGATGGCACACAGGTAGATTTTGTCTATGATGGCGATGAGCTCACCGGCGTAACTGGCACATATGAGGCGCTCGATAATGCGGCGAGAGATACTGAGATGGCGGAAGTTTGTCCCGAATTCCGCCTGCTCGCAATAGAGGCGCTCGCCGCACTCGGCACGAAGGAAGCAGTAGAGTCTATTATGGATGTGATTGAGAGCGTGGACCCAAGCAAAGCTGCCGAAAAGGAACTTTGTAAAAAAGCATGTCAAGCTCTTCTGGATATGACTCTGGCTGCCGGCCAGAACCTCGGCGAATTAATATACATGCGCGGCCAGCAGTTCTTCAACAACTGGGCAGAAGGTCTAAAGGCTCTTGGCAAGCGATATATAAAAGACCCAACAAAGTATAAAGCAACCCATCTTCCCAATGACATCATCATCCTCAATATCGACCATCCCGATCATAGGACTAAAAGCGCCTCTTGGAATTCTAATTGGGCGTTTGTTAATAAGGTTATATTGAATGAACTAAAAAGAGGAAAGACAAAAGCAGAAAATGCCCAATATGCAGAACTGTATAAAAAGATAGATGAGGAGATTTTATCGTCTCATGATCATATGCATTCATTGATAGACTATTTAGGATATTATTATGGAGACTTCGTTTTTGGCTATACACAAATAGGAAGATATTTAAGCAAGATTTTAGGTGAAATTCGTAAACTTGGATTGCCTACTGAAAAAGGAACATACTCTCGGATTATAACTGAACTGAAAAAAGGCGCACTCAACTACAACGCCATAAAAGCCACGATTGCGCATGAGAAGACGCATCAGGTAATCCTTTCGAAATATGATACAGAGGAGTACTGGGATGTTGTGAATATGTTTACCTCCGCCGGCGAAAATTGGAGAAAAACAAAGAAAGAGTTCTACAGGAAACAAGTGGAGCATCCTGGCTTGGATGACAATGACATAAATCTGATGTCGGATGCCCAAATTGAGATGGCCTTAGCTCTCACAGGCGATTGGGGCGAGTCCGAATTCACCGATACCTTTACGGCACCACTTATCGGACAACCTGCCATTCCGTTACTTTTCTCTAGAGGCAAGGTTATCAGACTGCGGAAGAAGACTGACACAACATTTGAAGTTACATTTGATGGTATTGAGACATATACAATCGGAATACCTGGCCAGGATGAAGTGGTCTACGTTCCAACTAAAGCCATCACTATTGAACTAACAGATGGTGGACACTTCCACATCAAGACTAGAATTGTGAACAAACGAAGGCTTGTCAATGAGATGCTCGGTCTCTTCATCAATAATAGAATACATATGACAAGACACGGAAAGCCGAAGGAGGGAAACGAGACCTTTGTGGCGAATGTCTCAGCTATCGTGGAATGGAGTCGGAACTTTAATGAGCCGGCTAATGAAGGTAATTCTATAACGCTCCTTACCCCTCGGTACAACAACGTTAAGATCACAAAGAAAGCCGGAAATATATTCGAAGTTGAGCCTGCCGGAAAAGACCCGCTCACAAAATTAATACCGGCCAACGGCCAAATCTCTTACTTCCCCGAATACGGCATTATGATTGGCAGAACAGAGGCCGGTCAGCTCTACATCAAGATGCTCAAAGACGAACTTATGGACATAGGGCTTAACAAGCCCTTCAGCGCTGCCCTCGATGCCGCCTCAAACGGCGTCGACGACGCCATCAACTCCTCGAGCAGAAGCGATGATATAGTAAATGACATAGACAGGTTCGCAGAAAAGAGATCGGTTACGCAAGCCGAAGTTATGCCGCCTGTTATCAAGCAGTCATTCCTAAGAGACCTTACCAAGCCCGAGCAGTTAACCCAAAACATGATAGAGGCAATACTTTCGATTCTGCTTTCGGGGAAGAAGTTAGTGCTGATGTTTGATAGCGGAATAGGGGGCTTACAGAGCTCCTCTCCTTTAGGTGTTTTCAGAAGCTTGAAAATGCTTAAAAAAAACAAAAACTTCAAAAAGCTTTTAAAGAATCTTGTTATTGTCGAGACGACGGCAGAGAATATGCATAATAAAATCCAGAAGTATTTCGGAGAAGAAAATACCGAAGTACTTGTATATGCCAGAGAGTCAGAAAGAGAAACATTACAGAAGCTCGAAGACAAAACGAGAATAAATCTTTTCTATATCAATGAAAAGGGATTCACGCCTGATTCATGGTACCCACTTACCGAAATCGTAATGCTTACATTGGTCAAGCACCTAAATGGTTATAGCAAGGATGAATTACTTGCTAGCATTGACAAATCAAATATAAAGCTGGATCAATTAAATATAGCGTCGATAACAGGAAATGAAGTCATTTTGATATTCAAGCTTTTGCCCAATGCCAAGCCGTATAGTCCGCAGGAACTAAGGAAGAAAAACGCAAGACTAAAACGGCTTGTCAAATCGGCATAACGATTTTTGGCCCGGGATTAACGGTGGTATCGTCCTTCCCTAAGCGGGGCGATACCCCTCCCGGGCCAAAATTTGTTAGTATATAAAAAAGTTTGATGGGGGGACTTGACGATGTAGTAATTGTCAGGTATACTTGAAGTAAATTGAGGAGAATAGTGTTATGGCCTTCAAGGTCGAAGGCCTGTTTTTTATCCGCAGTAATTAAAAAGTTTTAAAAAGTATTTTTTGTAGAAAGGAGTTAATAATGAGAGAACTAATATTTAAGAACTTAACGACTCCTACCTCTAAAAAAAGAGATATCTCCGTAGAAGAAGTTGTAGAGAGAAATGGACTAATTTCTTCAACTAAGAAAAGGTCCATCTATTTTATAAGAGGGGCCCGTCGTATAAAATCCAAAGGCGAACTCAAAAAATGGATAGATACGAGGAAGAAGAATCCCGATTTAAATAAAAAATTCTTCCATATATTACGGAATTATTCGGATAAAAATAAACAAGATAAATTAATGTGCAAGATGAGGGGCTCTTTCTATGTAATCTCAGGCGAGTCCGCATATAATATTGTATTTGTGCACGCGATAAAAATAAGCTATCGGCAAGCTCATGGCAAGCCGGCTTAAGGAGAAGTAAAATGCACATACCTATTGTAGAAAATTACAAAAGCATATTCCACATAGCGATATTTTTTATCGCTATGTTTAAGATTCACGCTATTGGCAGGAAGTTAAACCTGCTTGAAAAGACATTTGTAAATAAATAAAGCCCACGAAATAAAAAATTAAAGCGGGACTTTTAGGGGAAGCATAAATTTTATGCTTCCCTTTTTTATAATCTAAACCCTTTTCATTTGACTATGACTTGTCTATATGATAATATTTGGTCTATATATGAACCCCGCCCTTCCTAATTATTATATTGTTATGATAGATTTTTTATTAATAGAAAGAAGTTTGTTAAAAATGAAGAAAAAAATAAAAAGTAAAAGAAAAGGAAGGGCGGGGTGAAGCAGAAAATTGCGGTTCTTGGAGATGGCGGATGGGGAACCACGGTAGCCATTCTTCTATCTAATAAAGGGTATGATGTTACTCTGTGGGGGGTATTTCCCGATTATATCGCTCTTTTACAGAAAGAGAGGGTCAATAACAAGTTTCTTCCCGGGATAAAGATACCCGAGGCAGTCTATTTGACATCGGATATAAACCGGATATCACAGGATGCTACTTTCGTAATTGCTATACCATCTAAATACTTACGCGAAACTATCTCCTGCTTTAAAGGCAAGGTTGGCGAAAAAATCATTTCTCTTACGAAAGGCATAGAGACAAAGACGCTAAAAAGGCCGTCTGAAGTTATATCAGAGGTTTTGGGAAACTCAAAAATAAGCGTTCTTTCGGGTCCGAGCATATCGTTCGAGGTGGCCAGGAATCTCCCAACCACGCTTGTGGCGGCTTCCGATGACCGGGCTCTTGCTAAAGAGATGCAGGGCATTTTCACCACGCCGAATTTTAGAGTTTATACATCAAGCGATTTAATCGGCGTCGAATTGGGAGGCGCTTTAAAAAACATTATAGCTATTGCGGCGGGTATCTCCGATGGCATGGGTTTTGGCGTAAATACGAAAGCAGCGCTTTTAACGCGGGGATTGGCGGAAATCATTCGCCTGGGAACGAAAATGGGCGCCAAAAAGGAGACGTTCTTCGGTTTAAGCGGCTTGGGAGACCTTGCTACAACGTGTATGAGCCCTCATTCAAGAAACCGCCGGCTCGGCGAAGAAATAGGAAAGGGAAAGAAGCTTAAAGCTCTTTTAAAAGAGACTGAAATGATAATCGAGGGCATAACTACGACGAAATCTACTTATGAGCTGTCTAAAAAATTTGGCGTGGAGATGCCCATAACGGAAAAGATTTATGAAGTTTTATATACGGGTAAAAACCCAAAAGATGCCGTTAGGGAGTTAATGACGAGAGCCCTTAAAGCGGAGGGAATATGAAGAGCGTAAACGTTGGAATTATAGGATTTGGCACGGTAGGAAGAGGAGTAGTTAGAACGCTTCTTTCGAAAAAGAAGCTTCTTAAAGAGAGAAGCGGTTTGTCTATTAATCTGGTTAAAGTCGCTGATAAAAATCTTCGGCAGAGGAAGGGTATGCGCGTGCCCGGGAAACTTCTTACTAAAGATATCAATTCTGTGCTCAAAGACAGAAATATAGATATTGTGGTTGAGCTTATAGGCGGCATTCACCCTGCCAAAGAGATTATCCTGAAAGCCCTCACTCTCGGCAAGCACGTTGTTACAGCGAATAAGGCGCTTCTGGCTGAGCACGGCGAAAAAATATTTACGGTTGCCTCACGCTTCAGAACCTTGTTAGGTTTTGAAGCCAGCGTAGGCGGGGGAATTCCGATAGTCAACGTTCTTAGAAAAAGCTTAATAGCCAACGATATAGAGGTGGTATACGGTATACTTAACGGTACTTCAAATTTCATTCTCAGTAAGATGTCTGACGAAGGTTACACCTTCCGCCAGGCGCTTGATGACGCTAAGGCCAGGGGTATAGCTGAGAGAAATCCTAAATTAGACATAAGCGGAGTGGATTCGTGCCACAAGATTGCCATATTGGCGCGGTTGGGATTCGGGCTCAGCATCAAACCCAAGGATATACATACCGAGGGTATTGAGGGATTGGATCCGGCGGATATACAATACGCCGGAAGTTGGGGGTATGCAATAAAACTTCTGGCTATAGCCAGAAAAAGCGGCCAGAAACTCGACGTAAGGGTGCACCCTTCGTTGATTTCCTTAAAGAATATTCTCGCGAGCGTAAAATACGAGGATAACGCTATATTCATAAGAGGCGATATGGTAGGGGGCTCGCTTTTATACGGGAAGGGCGCGGGGAGCCTTCCCGCCGCGAGTTCTGTAGTAAGTGACATTATGGAAATAGCGAAGAGTATCGGCGAGTTCAAAAAAGCGAAAGATTTTTTTAGATTCCAGTTTGATACAGGCGTCAAGAAAGCCCGCGAAATCAGCGAACTTTTTACGAGGTATTATCTGAGATTTTCCGCGATTGATAAGCCGGGTGTCCTGGCAGGGATATCAGATATTTTGGCAAAGAACAAAATCAGCATAGCAACTGTTACTCAGAAGGAAAAAAAGGCAGGCCAGCCCGTGCCGATAGTCATGCTGACACATAAGGCGAATGAAGGAAAGTTAAATAAGGCGTTAGAAAGAATCGACAAGCTGAATTTTATAACTAAGAAAACCGTGAAACTAAGGATAGTGCGATGAAGGGCGTAATAGAGCATTACAAGCAATATCTACCGGTAACCGACAAGACGCCGGTAATCTCCTTGAACGAAGGCAATACCCCTCTTATCAGGGCTAGATACATTGAAAGTTTGGTTGGAGGGGATGTAGAGGTTTACCTGAAATACGAAGGCCTTAATCCGACCGGTTCTTTCAAGGATAGGGGCATGACCCTTGCTCTTTCAAAAGCCGTTGAAGCCGGCTCTAAAGCTGTGATATGCGCTTCTACGGGAAATACCTCTGCCTCTGCCGCAGCGTATGCGGCTCGGGCGAAGATAAAATGTATCGTTCTAATACCGGAAGGCGGAATTGCGCTTGGTAAACTCGCGCAAGCACTTATTCATGGCGCCGAGGTTTTAGCAGTAAAAGGCAATTTTGACGACTGTTTAAATCTGGTAAAAGAAATTACCCGGAAGCACCCCATTACTTTAGTCAATTCCCTGAATCCTGATAGAATTGAAGGGCAAAAAACCGGCGCTTTTGAAATCTGCGACTCCCTGGGAGGCGCGCCGGATTACCACGCGATTCCGGTAGGGAATGCCGGAAATATAGTTGCCTATTGGAAGGGCTATAAGGAGTATAAAGAAATCGGTAAAATAGATAGTTTGCCTAAGATGATTGGATTTCAGGCGGAGGGCGCCGCGCCTATAGTAAAGGGGCATATCGTAAAGAATCCCAGAACGATAGCGACGGCTATAAAAATCGGAAATCCCGCCAGCTGGAAAAAAGCAGAAGTTGCCCGAGACGAGTCAGGCGGTTTAATAGAAGCAGTTACCGATGCCGAGATTCTAAACGCGTATAAATTGCTTGCTTCGAAAGAAGGCATATTCGTGGAACCTGCTTCAGCAGCGAGTGTTGCGGGCGTATTGAAGAAAGCGAAGGAAGGATACTTTAGAAGCGAAAAGCGCAAAGCGACCGAAGGGAGTCCCGAGCGAAGTCGAAGGGCAAAAAGCGAAAAGATTAGGATTGCCTGCATTTTGACAGGCCATGGCTTAAAGGACCCGGATAGAGCAATAGCGAGTATTAAAAAGCCAAAGGTAGTCGCCGCGAAGCTGAATGCGGTTTTGAAAGAAATTGGATTTTGAATAACGGGGCGTGGCGCAGTTTGGCAAGCGCGCTTGCTTGGGGTGCAAGAGGTCCGCGGTTCGAATCCGCGCGCCCCGACTTTAGTACTGATTTGGTTCCTGCCGAAACAAGTGTGGAAAAGAGCTTTTTTCGGCAGGAACCTCAGCCTTCGGCTGAGGCTGACGCCAAATCATTTCAAGGGGAAACCTTAGGTTTCCCCTATGACGGCTGCCTTCGGCAGCCTGTATCCCTTCCTAATAGGAAGGGGAATAAACAATACTGTTCTTGAATGGAACCTAAGGTTCCCCCTATGGCGGTATTGACATTTTCAATGTTAATACCTGTTACCCCCCCCTCCTAATAGGAAGGGGAGTAGACAATACTGTTCTTGAATGAATTTGGTCTCGGAGAAAAAAGTAATGAATTCGGCCTCGGAGAAAAAAGTGTGGAAGTATAGGAGATAGCATGAAATACATAATGTTGGTTGGAGATGGAATGAGCGGAAGGCCGCTGGATGAATTGAACGGCCGGACCACCTTAGAGGTTGCCGAAAGGCGATATATGGACGAAATCACCAAAAGAGGAAAACTCGGTATCGCCACAACTATACCTAAAGGCATGACACCCGCAAGCGACGTAGCCAATCTCTCGCTCCTCGGATACAATCCTAAGAAATACTATTCCGGAAGAGGGCCTCTGGAAGCCGTAAATATTGGCGTAGATTTGAGTGATACGGATGTTGCGTTCAGATGCAACCTGGTAACTCACGCAAGAGACGAGATGATTGATTACAGCGCAGGCCACATAAGCAGTAAAGAAGCCAGGGTTCTTATAGAGAAGATAGACCTCTCCCTCGGCAATGAAAAAATAAAATTCTATCCCGGTGTAAGTTATAGGCATCTTATGGTGCTCCGGGCAGGCTCGGAAGAAGAAGCCATTAAAATTTCCGGAATAAAGTGTATGCCACCACATGATATTTTGAATAAAAGCATATTAAAGAACTTACCGCAAGGCGAAGGGAAAGAGATTTTGACAGAACTTATGAATAAGTCAGAGAAAATTCTCGCGCACCACGACATTAACAAGGTAAGAATTGACCTCGGCGAAAATCCCGCTAACATGATCTGGTTATGGGGCCAGGGCGTTATGCCGGTTATGCCTTTATTTAAAGAACTCTATGGCGTGACAGGCTCTATAATTTCAGCGGTGGACCTCATTAAAGGTATAGGTAAAATAATGGGCCTGGAGGTAATAAACGTGCCGGGAGCCACCGGTTTCTACGATACGAATTTTAAGGGAAAAGGGGAATACGCGCTTAAGTCGCTGGAAGATAAGGATTTTGTTTTTGTGCACGTTGAAGCCGCCGATGAAGCCGGACATAATGCCGACATAAGGGCAAAAATAACCGCTATCGAGAATTTTGACAAGTTTGTTGTCGGAACAATCTGGGAAGAGTACAAAGCGAAGAAGGACTTCAGGATAATGGTTTTACCGGACCATTCTACGCCCATATCCGTGAGGACGCATACGACCGATCCCGTGCCTTTTGTGATTTGCGGAGATGGGGTCGAGGCCGACGGGGCCTCTGTTTTTACCGAAACCGCGGCAAGGGGGAGTAATTTTGTTTTTAAAGAAGGGCACTCCTTGATGAAATATTTGATACAGCGAGGACCAAAAGCATAAATTTTATAAAAATATGAATTCTATAATTGTAGTTATAGCGAGCGGCGTATTATTTCTCTTCGGATATACGATTTACAGCAAAATAATAGAGAGATTCCTTAAGATAGACCCTAAAAGGAAAACACCCGCTTACAGAAAATATGACGGCGTAGATTATGTCCCGGCAAAACACTGGTCGATTCTTTTCGGGCACCACTTTGCTTCTATAGCGGGGGCTGCCCCTATTATAGGGCCAATCTTAGCGGTTTCTATCTGGGGCTGGATGCCCGCGCTTTTGTGGGTTGTGCTGGGAACTATCTTTATAGGCGGAATCCACGATTATTCTTCTCTTATTATATCCGTGAAGCACAACGGCACTTCCATAGCCGATGTCGCTAAAGACGCGATTTCAAAAAATGCGAAGATTGTTTTTTTAATCTTCTTATGGCTTACGCTTATACTTATAATATCGGTTTTTGTCCATATATGCGCCAAAACATTTGTTGTGAAGGCGGAGATAGTAATACCGTCGCTGGGCCTCATCCCTATCGCCGTTTTAGTGGGATTTCTTTTATACAATTTAAAATTTCGTCAATCGACGGTTACCATCTTAGGATTGGCGCTTATGGCCGGTTCGATATTTTTAGGCAGGTACTACCCGATTGTTTTAGGCGAACATGCTTTACAGATTTGGAGCGTAGTTTTGCTTATCTATGCTTTTTTTGCAAGCGTTACGCCTGTTAATATACTCCTGCAGCCGAGGGATTATCTTGCGAGTTTTCTCTTACTCTTTGGTATAGCATTTGGATACTTAGGGATTTTATTGACGCGGCCCGATATACATTTTCCGGCGTTTATGGGATGGTCCGGCATTCGCAATAATCTCGGGCTGTGGCCTATTCTTTTCGTTACGGTCGCATGCGGAGCCATAAGCGGGTTTCATTCCGTGGTTGCGAGTGGAACCACCTCCAAGCAGCTTGCCAGCGAGAAGGACGCGAGAAGAATAGGTTACGGAGGGATGCTCGCGGAAGGAATTTTAGCTGTTATGGCTATACTTGTTATCGCCGTGGCTTTTAAAGATAAGAATGTTTTGCAGGATATGGTGAATAGAGGAGCCGGCCCTATAGGCGCTTTTAGTATAGGATATAACGAGGTTACCAAAAGATTCTTGGGTACTTTCGGCGGTGTTTTTGCAATAATGATACTAAACGCTTTTATCCTGACTACCCTCGATACGGCAACAAGAATCGGTAGATACCTTACTCAGGAACTTTTCAAAATAAAGAATAGATTTGCCGCGACTATTATTGTTGTCGGGCTGGCCGGCTGGTTAGGATTAAGCGGGGAATGGAATGAAATCTGGCCGATATTCGGCTCCGCAAATCAGCTTGTGGCAGCGCTCACCCTGATTGTCGTGACAAGCTGGCTTCTGTCGAGAAGGAAGCCCGTTCTCTATACGTTGATTCCTATGTTATTCATGCTGGCGACAGCGACAGGCGCTCTTATCTTGAAGATTTTAGAATATATAAAGACACAAAATGTTCTACTACTTGGCATTGCTTTTGTTCTTCTCGGTTTGGCCGGGTTTATTCTTTTCGAAGCCATTTTGGCCATTAGAAGGATATTCAGGGCAAAAAGGAATGCGTTGGGAATAAAGTAAGCCTGCCTGCCGGCAGGCACGGATTAAGAATTAAGGATTAAATTATGGCAAGAAGGTTAATTGTTCAAAAATACGGCGGAACGAGCGTTGGAAACGTCGATAAAATCATCAATGTCGCAAAGCGAATCGTCTCCTATAAAAAGAGGGGTTACGAGATTGTTGTCGTTGTGAGCGCTCTCGGGGACACGACCGATGAGCTCTTAAGCCTTGCTTCGGGAATAACCAGGGCACCTTCGGAGAGAGAGCTCGATATGCTTATTTCGACAGGTGAACAGGTTTCTGTGGCGCTACTTGCAATGGCGGTGCACAGGTTAGGGGTGGAAGCTATTTCGTTCACCGGCGCGCAAGTCGGTATAGTAACCGATAGTTCTCACACCAAGGCCCGAATCATCGGTGTCAATGCCAGGAGGATTCGCGAGGAGTTGCACAAGGGAAAGATTGTTATCGTTGCCGGTTTCCAGGGCGCGAATGTTGACCAGGAAATCACAACCCTCGGCCGCGGCGGTTCGGATATAACGGCTGTAGCGCTTGCAAAAGTGCTTAAGGCAGAAATGTGCGAAATATATACGGATGTAGACGGCATATATACGGCAGACCCGCGCATAGTAAAAGACGCCAAAAAACTCGACAGAATAAGCTATGAGGAAATGCTTGAACTCGCCTCGTTAGGCGCTCAGGTCCTTCAGGTAAGAAGCGTGGAGGTAGCGAGTAAATTTAATATACCTTTACACGTGAGAAACAGTTTTTCGAATAAAGTCGGTACGCTTATAACCAAGGAGGTTAAGGCAATGGAAGACGTACTTGTTAGCGGGGTTACTTTAAATAAAGAGGAAGCCAAGGTGACGGTGTGCGATGTCCCTGATAGACCCGGCGTCGCGGCGCGTATTTTCGGCGAGATTGCGAAACAAAACATTAACCTCGATATGATTATTCAGAATGTTTCGAGAACAGGATCAACCGACGTTTCCTTCACGGTGATGGCCAGTGATCTGGGTAAGACATTAAAGTTGATGAAAAAAGTGGTTAAGGCCATCGGAGCAGAGGATGTCATCTTTGATAAGGGCATCGCGAAGGTTTCTGTCGTGGGTATCGGCATGCGCGGCCATTCAGGCGTTGCCGCTAAAATGTTCAAGGTCCTGGCCAAAAAGAAGATAAATATTGAGATGATTTCTACGAGCGAGATAAAAATATCCTGTGTTGTAAGGAGAGGAAAAGGCGAAGAGGCAGTGAGGATTCTGCATAAGGCATTCGGCCTTGGAAGGTGATAAAAATGAAAGTTGAATTATATGATACTACCTTAAGAGACGGTGCCCAGACTCAAGGCATTTCATTTTCTGTGCCGGACAAAATTAGAATTGCCGAAAAGCTCGATAGTTTAGGAATCCATTATATCGAAGGCGGATGGCCGGGCGCGAATCCGAAAGACGTCGAGTTTTTTAAAAAAGCTAAAAGCCTGAAGCTCAAAAATTCTAAATTGACTGCCTTCGGAAGCACGAGGAGGGCCGATACGGATGTTTCCAAAGATACTACAATGGAAGGGCTTCTCCGTTCCGAGGTTGGGGTCCTCACTATTTTCGGTAAAAGCTGGGACCTTCACGTAAAAGAGGTGTTAAAGACGACTCCGGATGAAAACCTGAAGATGATAGAGGAGTCCGTAAATTATCTCAAGTCCAGGGGTAAATTTACAATATTTGACGCAGAACATTTCTTCGACGGATACAAAGCAAACCCGGAATACGCCTTAAAGACTATTTTGGCAGCCGAAAGAGGAGGCGCAGATAGAATAGTTCTATGTGATACAAACGGCGGGACATTGACATCCAATGTTTTTGAGATTGTGGAAGAGGTAAGGAAAAAGGTAAAAACAGCTTTAGGTATCCACAGCCACAACGACTCTGAGATGGCAGTTGCGAATACCATAGCCGCCGTGCAGGCGGGTTGTGTCCACGTGCAGGGCACTATAAACGGTTACGGAGAAAGGTGCGGAAACGCTAATTTAATATCGATTATAAGCAATCTCAAACTGAAACTCGGCATCGATTGTATTTCCGACTTGTCTCTCAAGGAGCTTACGGAAACGGCATACTATGTAGCCGAAATGTGCAATATGAAACTGGATGATAATCAGCCATTTGTCGGTAACAGCGCATTTGCGCATAAGGCGGGCGTGCACGTAAACGCGATAATGAAAAACCCAAAGACATATGAACATATGGATCCGGCCAGGGTAGGCAATAGGCGCGTGCTACTCATTTCCGAACTTTCCGGCAAATCGAGCATCTTGAAAAAAGCCGAGGAAATCGATTTGGAACTTGATAAAGAAGCGCCCCAGACAAAGAAGATTTTGGGAGCCCTTCAGGATTTGGAGCACAAAGGTTATCACTTCGAAGTAGCAGAGGCCTCTTTAGAGCTTTTTATGAAGAGGGCCATGAAAAAGTTTAAGAGGTTTTTCGAACTCAGCGATTTCCGCGTTATTATCGAAAAACGCTCTAAGCGCAAAATTACCTCTCGGGCAACTATCAAGCTTAAGGTTAATAACAAACTTGAACACGCGGCTTCTCTCGGCGATGGGCCTGTTAACGCCCTGGATAACGCGCTCAGAAAGGCGCTCAAGGATTTCTATCCTTCGTTAAACGAAATGCACCTTACCGATTTCAAGGTAAGGGTTCTGGATGAAAAAGCAGGCACAGCCGCCAAGGTCAGGGTTCTTATCCAATCCCAGGATAAGACGGATTCCTGGTGGACTATCGGCGTTTCCGAAAACGTTATCGAGGCAAGCTGGCAAGCGCTTGTGGACTCTGTCGAATATAAACTCTTGAAAGATAGTCAAAAACAGTAACGAGGTTTTCCCGCGAAGCGGGACCCCGCAAGGCGGGGAAACCTCCACTACTGTTTTTAGCGTAGTCATATGAAAGACATACCGAGCAAATACAATCCAAAAGAAGTAGAAGAGAAGTGGTATCGGTTCTGGGAGGAGAAAGGATTTTTCCACGCTGAGGCAAATCCTAAAAAGAAGCCGTACTCTATCGTAATCCCTCCGCCGAACATAACAGGCATTCTCCATATGGGCCACGCCCTTAATAATACCATTCAGGATATATACATCAGATTTAAGAGGATGCAAGGGTTCGAGGCATTATGGATGCCCGGGACAGACCACGCGGGTATCGCTACGCAAAATGTCGTCGAGAAACGCCTCGCCTCTCTCGGCAAGGATAGGGAGTCGCTCGGCCGCGAAGAATTCCTGAAAGAGGTATGGAAATGGCGGGAAGAATATGGCTCAACAATTATAAATCAACTTAAAAGATTGGGCTGTTCCTGCGACTGGGCAAAAACGCGTTTTACAATGGATAAAGGCCTCTCGAACGCGGTTTTAGAGGTATTCATAAGACTCTATAAGAAAAACTTAATTTACAGGGGAAATTACATAATAAACTGGTGCCCGAGATGTAAGACAGCATTGAGCGACGAGGAGGCGCAACATCGCGACGTTGACGGCATGTTGTATTACATCAAGTACCCTATAGAAAAATCCAAAATCCAAAATCCAAAATCCAAAATTGAGGATTATCTAATTGTGGCGACGACGAGACCCGAGACGATGCTCGGAGATGTTGCCGTATGTGTTAGCCCAAAAGACAAACGATATAAACATTTAAAAGGCAAAACAGCAATACTTCCTATTCTCAATCGCAAGCTAAAGATAATTTTTGACAAAAGGGTAGATCCTAAATTCGGCACCGGTATCTTAAAGGTTACGCCTGCGCATGACCCCGTTGACTTTGAATTAGGCAACATTCATAAATTAGAGCCGATAAATGTGATGAATGCCGACGCCACGATAAATGAAGTAGGCGGTGATTTTAAAGGAATGGATAGATTCGAGGCGCGTGAGGCCATTATAGAGGAACTGAAGGAAAGGGATTTATTTGTTAAATCCGAGCCGCACAAACATGCTGCCGGCCACTGTTATAGATGTCATACCATGGTGGAGCCGCGGCTTTCGAAGCAGTGGTTTGTGAAGATGAAACCTCTGGCAAAACCTGCTCTCGAGGCAGTTAAAAAAGGCAAAATTAAATTTTATCCAAAGCACTGGACAAAGATTTATATAAATTGGATGGAAAACATAAGGGACTGGTGCATATCAAGGCAGATATGGTGGGGACACCGAATTCCTATTTACTATTGCAAGGCCTGTCAGGAAGTTATCGCCTCCAAGATAAAACCCGAAAAGTGTTCCAAGTGCGGTTCAAGTGAAATTGAACAGGATCCGGATGTGCTTGATACATGGTTTTCCTCATGGCTTTGGCCTTTTTCTACATTCGGGTGGCCGGAAAAAACAAAAGAATTAAAGTATTTCTATCCTACGGATGTCTTGGTCACGGCCCAGGAGATTATATTCTTCTGGGTAGCGCGCATGATAATGGCAGGTATGGAATTTATGAAAGATATACCGTTTAAGGATGTTTATATACATGGTACTGTGAGGGATGATACGGGAACCAAGATGTCGAAGTCGCTGGGAAATATAATTGACCCGATAGATATTATAAATCAATTCGGAAGCGATGCCCTCAGGTTCAGCATTATTTCTATTACTGCCCAGGGCCAGGACGTATTTTTGTCGCCGCAGAAATTTGAAATCGGGAGAAATTTCGCCAATAAACTCTGGAACGCGTCAAGGTTTGCTATGATGAATTTAAAAGAAGAGTCGGTAAAGAAAGACTTATGCCAAGCCTCAAATGACCCAACTCTGACTTTGGCCGACAAATGGATATTAAGCAGGTTCTACCAGATGCTCGGCGATTTTACGAAGTCGCTCGAGCGATACAGGATAAACGACGCGGCAAATAGAATTTACGAATTTATCTGGCATGAATTCTGTGACTGGTATCTTGAAATTGCAAAATTGACTATAAAAGAGGCGCATACACAAGTTACGCTTTACAAGGTATTGGAAAAGTCTTTAAGGATACTTCATCCGGTTATGCCTTTTATAACAGAGGATATATGGCAGCGCCTTCCGAGAGAGTATAATATCGATTCCATTATGGTTACAAACTTGCCGCACATGCAAAAAGAATTTATTTCTAAAAAAATAGATTCTGAAATGGAACTTCTGATAGATATTATTCAGGCAATCAGAAATTTGAGGGCCACCTGGCGTATAGAGCATAATAGGAAACTTGACGTTTTTATAACGGCAAAGAAGAAAGACATTTCGATTTTAAACGCAAATGTTACGTATATAAATAAACTCGCAGCCGTAGGAAACCTGAACATATCAACCAAAATGAAAAAACCGCCACATTCGGCCATTTCGATTATCCGCGATATAGAGATATTCATTCCGCTGGAAGGCGTTATCGACATAGATAAAGAGAAAAAACGCCTGGAAGAGAAATTTAAAAATCTTCAGTCTGAACTTAAAAGAACCGAGGCCAAACTGAAAAACAAGGGATTTATTTCAAAAGCGCCTCGAGACGTTATTCAGAAAGCAGAGAAAAGAAAGAAATCCTTAAAAACAGAAATGCTTTCGCTTAAGAAGAACCTTAACGCATTATGAAACTGAACAAAACAAGAGCCTTAAAGATAATCAGGGCTGCCTTAAAGGAAGATATAGGAGTCGGGGATGTCACGACTTCGGTTACCGTTCCCAAACTCGAGAGCGTGAAGGCCTCTATTGTGGCTCATGAGGGCTGTATCCTTTGCGGCATAGATATCGCGGAGTGGGCTATAAATTCCGTTGATTACAGTGTAAGATTCAAACCGCAGGCCAAAGACGGCCAGCGGGTTTATAAGGGAAAAGTAGTTGCCTTTTTAGAGGGCCACGCGAGAGCCATTCTTTCAGCCGAAAGAACGATGCTGAATTTCTTAAGTCTATTAAGCGGCATAGCGACAAATGTAAATAAATTTGCGGAAAATACGAGAAAATACGGGGTTAAGATTTATGACACGCGAAAGATGTTTCCTCTTTTAAGGTACCTGGAAAAATACGCCGTAGAAACAGGAGGCGGTTACAGCCACAGGTCCGGACTGTGGGACCAGGTGCTTGTAAAAGATAATCACTTAAAGCTTGTAAAAATAGACGCCCAAAGGGGTCTTGTCAACAATATTAGAAAGAAAATTACAAAGGGTTTAAAGGTTGAAGTTGAGGTCGAGAATTTAGAGCAGTTTAAGACTATGTTAGCCGAGGGGCCGGATATTATTATGCTTGATAATATGAGTGTCGGCGATGTAAAAAAGGCTGTTGATTTAAGAGATAAAACAGTAGCAAAAAAGAAACCGCTTCTGGAAGTTTCAGGCGGAATAAACATAGATAATGTCGGGGAATACGCCGGAACCGGCGTTGACAGAATCTCAATCGGCGCTCTTACGGACTCGGTTGAGTCAGTTGATATGAGTCTTGAGATAGTGTACTGAAATGCCAAAACTTAAACTCCGAAGCAGCTACAAGGTAAAAGGCGACCAACCTCAGGCCATAAAGAAACTAACCAAAGGTATTTTAGATAATAAAAGATATCAGACTCTGCTTGGTGTAACAGGCAGTGGAAAAAGTTTACCTCCCGATGAAATGATTTTAACATATAGACATATGGAAGATAAATTTATTCCTGGGTTAGAGCGTATCGGAATTTTTGTTGACCAGTTTATAAATCAGGATAATGCATCGGTAATTAACTCGCACAATACACAAACAATCTTATTAGACAGTGACAAAATCAATTATTATGCTTTTAGTTTAAATCCCCGCACTTTACAAACCGAAATTAAACCTATTTCCGCTGTCCATAAACATCATTCTCCCAAGAGTATATGGACGGTCACCACCATCTGTGGCCGCTCAGTCCGCATTACAGGTGATCATAACTTGTGGGTCTTGCGAAATGGTAAGTTAGCACTCCTTAAAACTCGAGAAGTGAAAGAGAGTGATTATCTACCTATCCCATTAAACCTGCCTCACAATACAGAGGCACTCGACTCGACTATGCTTTTAGATACTTTAGGTAATGAAAGGCGCATATTTGTAAATGGCGATAGACAATCTTTGAATTTAACCGGTCAGGATATGTGGAAGTTAGGAAAAGTTATTCGACCAGAATCTCAAAACTCTGGATATCAAAAACTTTGGAGAGCTGTCATAGAAGGTGAACGTCTTTCTCTTTTGGATGCAAGAATGCTGGAGTCGCAAGGAATATATCTTGGACTATCGTCATTAAAAATTGGAGTAAAAAACAGTGATAGAAAAATACCTTTAGAAATGCCTATCACCGATAGTTTATTAGAACTCGTTGGCCATTACTTGGCAGAAGGACATGCAGAGGACAGATATTTTTTAATATCCTGTAATGAGACCGAGGTGCAAAAACGTTTAGAGAAGTGTTTTAAAAATCTAAAGCTTAGTTGGTTTGTTAGGAGCAATGGTTATGATTACCAGGTTTCATGCAGTATTCTGACGCGTCTTTTCAAAAAATGGTGCGGATCAAATTCAAAAGTAAAATGTCTACCGGATTTTTGGCCACAGTTAAACCAGTCGCAGCTTAGCTTATTACTATCCGCTTATTTCACAGGAGATGGTGGTGTTGAAGGTGATGACGTGACAGTAACTACAGCCAGTAAGCGATTGGCTTCGGATTTGGTATATGCCTTGACTAGATTTGGTATATACACTCGCACGTCTAAGCGATTTAAGCGAGCAACCAATTCTGCACACAAAGGAAGGCTTTATCATAGACTTTCCATCTCAGGCGTTAGTCAGTTAAGGCTGTTTACAAATCAAATCAACTTTCTTTCTGATCGTAAGCGTCAGCAGCTCGAGCTTATTATTGGAAAAGAAGAAAATACCAACGTAGATATTATTCCTATATCAGGAAGAGAAATTAAGCGATTACGCAGAGAGCTTTGTTTATCGCAATTGACATTGGCAAGGCAGAGTGGATGTGGGGAATCATTTATATCAATGATAGAGTCCGGAAAGCGAAGGTTATCACGAAATTTGTTCAAAAGGCTTATAAGAAGTTTTGAGATAAAAACAAATGAACTGAAGCGATTCGACCTTTTAAAAGATATCTTTACCTTAAAACAGCTTAGTTTAGTCTTCTGGACCGGGGTGAAGTCAGTAAAACAAAAGGCCAGCGACTCCGAATGGGTTTACGATTTAAGTGTAAAAGATAATGAGACTTTCTATGCGGGATTTGGTGGCCTGTTTGTCCATAATACATTCACCCTCGCGAATGTAATCGAAAAGATTAATAAACCAACCCTTGTAATAAGTCCAAATAAAACATTATGTGCCCAGCTCTATGCTGAGTTCAAAGAATTCTTTCCGGAGAACGCCGTTGAGTATTTCGTGAGTTACTATGATTACTATCAACCCGAAGCGTATATTCCGCAAGCCGATATGTATATCGAAAAAGATGCCTCCATTAATGATGATATTGACAGATTAAGGCTTTCGGCTACGAGTTCGCTTATCTCGAGAGAGGACGTTATTATTGTAGCCAGCGTATCGTGCATATACGGACTCGGCTCGCCGGAGGATTACAGGGAACTACTTCTTATGCTTCAAAAGGGAGATAGTTTAACAAGAGAAGACCTTTTAAAGAAACTGGTAGAGATTCACTACGAGAGAAACGATATCGAATTCCAGCGGGCAAAATTCAGGGTAAGAGGCGATATAATAGAAATTTTTCCGGCCTATTTGGGGATAGCCTACAGAATAGAGCTTGATTTTGATAAGGTCGGGACGATAAAAGAGATAAATCCTCTTACCGGAAAAACAATAAGAGAACAGGAGAAAATAGCAATTTATCCCGCCAAGCATTTTGTTACTACAGGCGAAAGAATAGAAAGAGCAATAGAATCCATTAAAAAAGAATTAGAAGGACAGCTTGCCGGATTCAAGTCCGAGGGCAAACTTTTAGAGGCGGAAAGATTGTCAACCAGAACGAAATATGACATAGAGATGCTACGGGAGCTCGGATATTGTAACGGGATAGAAAATTATTCAAGGCACCTGTCCGGAAGAGCCCCCGGCTCAAGGCCGTGTTGCCTTATCGATTATTTTCCCGACGAGTTTTTAACCGTTATTGACGAATCTCACGTTACAATCCCGCAACTAAGGGGTATGTATAACGGCGACAGGTCGCGCAAAGAGACACTGGTCGAATACGGCTTCAGGTTACCCAGCGCCCTCGATAACAGGCCTCTTAAATTTGAAGAATTTACGGAGGTAACAAAAGAAATAATATTTGTTTCGGCGACCCCCGCCGAATACGAACTATCGGAGAGCAGAAGTATAGTCGAACAGATTATACGGCCTACGGGTTTAATCGACCCGCCAGTTGTTGTAAAGCCGACGGAAAATCAGGTAGACGACCTTATCAAAGAGATAAAAAACCGTGTTGATAAAAAAGAGAGGACATTGGTTACGACGCTAACAAAGCGCCTTGCGGAAGAACTTGCCGAATATCTGGCGGAAATGGGTATAGCAGTAAGATATCTCCACTCGGAAATAGATGTTATAGAGAGGGTGGAAATTTTACGCGACTTAAGGCTCCGAAAATTTGATTGCCTGGTAGGAATAAATTTATTAAGGGAAGGGCTTGATTTACCGGAGGTGTCTCTGGTGGCGGTTCTGGACGCTGATAAGGAAGGATTCTTAAGGAGTCGTACATCCCTCATACAGGTCGCGGGAAGGGCCGCGCGAAACATAAACGGAACTGTTATAATGTACGCGGATAATATAACCAAATCGATGAAGCGCGCAATCGATGAGACGAATAGAAGAAGAAAGCTCCAACTCCAGTTTAATCAAAAGCACAATATTACGCCCGAGACAATCAAGAAGGCCGTCAGAGAGAGTATCGAATCGTATAGAAAAGCGAAAGAACTTATAAGAGACGTTACCGGCGAATACGACGACGAATATGAATTGAGGAATGTTATAAACGACCTTGAAGGGGACATGGGCCTTGCCGCGAGGAATCTGCAATTCGAAAAAGCAATAGTATTCAGGAACCAGATTAAGGCATTGAAGAGAAAACTTAAAAGATGAAAAAAGATGATAGAATATTAGGGTTATTCAAGAAGAACAGAGATTCCTTTCTTTCAGGAGAAGAGGTAAGCCGATCTCTCGGTATCTCGCGGCAGGCACTATGGAAACATATCGAGAAGCTGAGAGAAATAGGGTATATAATAGAAGCAGTCCCGCATCTTGGCTATAAATTGCTTGCTGTTCCCGATAAAATACTCGTTCCTGAAATAAGATGGAATCTAAAAACAAAGCTCATAGGAAAAGAAATTTATTTCTATGAAAGCGCAGGGTCCACGAATAACATAGCTTATGAATTGGCCGAGGAAGGTGCCGGGGAAGGAACCGTTGTTATCGCTAATGAACAGACGAAAGGAAAAGGCCGGCTTGGCAGAGAATGGGTTTCTCCCGGAGGCGGAGGAATTTATTTATCCTGCATCTTGCGCCCGGATATCTTGCCGAATGAAGTCCCGAAAATTACTCTTGTCGCAGCGGTAAGCGCGGTAAAAGCTATTCGCAAGTTTCTCGACCTTGAAGGGCTTATTCGATGGCCCAACGATATTCTCATTTCCGATAGAAAAGCAGCCGGCATACTTACGGAATTAAAAGGGGAACTCGACCGTGTCAATTTTGTCATTCTCGGCATAGGCATAAATGTTAATACCCCTAAGAGTGCGCTTCCTAAGGGGGGCACTTCTCTTAAAGAGGAGAGCAAATCCTCCAAGGATTTTTCAAGAGTAGAGCTTGTTAAAATATTGCTTGAAGTGCTCGAAAAAGAATATATGAAATTTAAGAAAGACGGGTTTTCAACTGTAAGGAATGAGTTGAAAAGCTATTCCTGCGCTTTGGGCCGGTATGTCAGCGTAACGGCAAGCGGCAGAAGGAGATTTCACGGCAAAGCCGTCGACATTGACGAGAACGGCGGCCTTGTGGTAAAATTAGATGATGGGTCGCGAAAGACGTTTTTAAGCGGAGATGTGGTGTTGATAAGGTAGGTAAGCAATGCTCTTGGCAATAGATATAGGAAATACTAATATCAGTTTAGCGGTTATAAGCAAAGACGGAAGCATAAAAAAAAGATATCACACACCTACGCATAAGCTTAGTCTAATGCCCATACTAAAAAAGCTCCAAAAAAGAATAGATAGAATATTTATCGTGTCCGTAGTTCCCAAAACGCTCAGAGAGGTTAAGAGCAGTTTAAAGAAGAAATTTAAGAATACAAGAATATTCGTTGTCGGCAAAGATGTAAAAGTCCCGCTAAAATCCCTCTACAATAAACGGGAAATAGGCGAGGATAGGCTCGCTACGGCCTTTGCGGCCAAATCGCTCTACGGCTTACCTATATTAATTATAGATTTCGGGACAGCCGTTACGTTTGATGTTGTTTCCAAAAAGGGGGTGTACCTCGGCGGCCTGATACTGCCGGGAATAAAAATGTCTTTGGAATCGTTGTCCGAAAGGACAGCCATGCTCCCGAAAACACACCTTAAGAAAACACGTTTCTTTATCGGCAAAGATACAACCTCAAGCATAAGAAGCGGGATGATTTACGGCTATAGCGCAATTTGCGAAGGATTAGTGGCGTTATTCAGAAAGAAAATCGGTAAAAATATAAAAGTAGTTGCGACTGGAGGGGATGCCCCGCTTATAAGTCGTTATACTCCATCAATGAAGAGGATAGATTTAGACCTTTCCTTAAAAGGCCTCTATTTTTTGAACAGGGTTGATTAATTGCTTCTGAACCGGGTTGATGCGTTTATTTGCGTATCAACCCGGTTCATTTAATCGGTTCAAAAAAAAAATACTTGACAAATATTGCCATTCTTGTATAATAAGCAATTTGTTAGCACTCTATGAGATAGAGTGCTAACTTTTCGGTTAAATTATTAATAGTTGAACTAAGGAGGTAAGTGTATGAAAATTCAACCATTGGGAGACAGAATTTTAGTTGAGGTTCTTGAAGCGAAAGATAAGACAAAAGGTGGTATAGTTCTTCCTGATGCAGCTAAGGAAAAACCGCAAGAAGCGAAAGTAATCGCTGTAGGCAAGGGAAAGGTTTCAGAAGACGGAAAAGTAGTTCCTTTAGAGGTAAAAGCCGGAGATAAGATTCTATTCGGTAAATATAGCGGGACAGAAATTACAGTTGACGATAAAGAGTATTTGATTTTGAAGGAAGAAGACGTATTGGCAATTATTGAATAGTTATAATAAAAAGGAGGAATGAAAGATGGCGAAACAATTATTATTTAGTGAGGAGGCGCGGCGCGAGATGCTAAAGGGTGTCGAGCTTTTGAGTAAAGCAGTAAAGGTTACGCTCGGCCCGAAGGGACGAAATGTCGTGCTTGATAAAAAATTCGGCTCTCCAACGATTACGAAAGACGGCGTGACGGTTGCCAAGGAGATCGAATTAAAAGATCCCTACCAGAACATGGGCGCACAGATGGTTAAAGAGGTTGCGGAAAAGACCTCTGATACCGCCGGTGACGGCACAACCACCGCTACAATTCTCGCCGAATCGATTTTCAGGGAGGGCTTAAAAAACGTAACAGCCGGCGCAAATCCAATGGCGCTTAAACGCGGCATTGAGAAAGCCGTTGAGGCAGTTGTAAGCGAACTTAAAAAACTCTCCAGCCCCGTCAAAGACAAAAAAGAAATTTCGCAGATTGCTTCCATTGCGGCGAACAACGACCAAAGTATCGGCAATCGAATTGCCGAAGCAATGGAAACAGTCGGGAAAGACGGTGTTATCACTGTTGAGGAAGCAAAATCAATCGAGACAACGATGGATGTAGTTGAGGGTATGCAATTTGACCAGGGTTATCTATCGCCTTATTTTGTAACAGATGCGGAAAGAATGGAAACTGTGTTACAAAATCCCTATATCCTTATTTACGAAAAGAAAATTTCAAACATGCGTGATATGATATCTTTATTAGAGCAGATAGCCAAGACAGGTAGGCCTCTCCTAATAATATCGGAAGAGACAGAAGGAGAAGCCTTAGCTACGCTGGTTGTTAACAAGATACGAGGAACACTTTCCTGCTGCGCTGTAAAGGCGCCCGGCTATGGGGATCGTAGGAAAGCAATGCTTGACGATATAGCAGTTCTCACAGGCGGAAGAGCAATAACAGAAGATCTGGGTATTAAGCTTGAAAAGGTCAATTTAGATGACTTAGGCCAGGCAAAAAGAGTAACCGTTGACAAAGAAAATACCACAATCATTGAAGGCCAAGGCAAGCAGCAAGCAATAAGCGGAAGAATTACCCAGATTAAGAAGCAAATCGAGGAAAGCGATTCCGATTACGATAAAGAAAAACTGCAAGAACGCCTTGCAAAGCTCTCCGGAGGAGTGGCTGTTATCAACGTTGGTGCGGCAACAGAGACAGAGATGAAAGAAAAGAAGGCGCGCGTTGAAGACGCTCTACATGCTACAAGGGCAGCTGTTGAAGAAGGTATTGTTCCCGGCGGCGGCGTTGCACTTTTAAGGTGCAAGAAGGTCATTGAGAAACTAACCTTGGAAGGTGATGAAGCTATCGGCGTATCCATTGTCGGGAGAGCGCTTGAAGAGCCGATAAGACAGATAGCTATAAATGCAGGCAAAGAAGGCGCGGTAATTGTCCCGCTAGTAATGTCGGAAGCGATAAATACCGGATATAATGCTGAAGAGGATAAGCTTGAAGACATGATCAAAGCAGGCATTATAGACCCTGCAAAAGTTACACGAACAGCGCTTCAGAACGCAGCCAGCATCGCAAGTTTAATGGTAACAACAGAGGCCCTGGTAAGCGATATACCGGAAGAGGAAAAAACACCCATGATGCCAGGAGGCGGAATGCCCGGCGGCGGAATGGGTGGTGGAATGTACTAAAAACATTTTTGCGAAGCAAAAATGTTCCATAGTAAGCAAAAAAGTAGGGCACACTTAAGTGTGCCCTACTTTTTTATTCTGATACTCTCCAACCTATGTTTTACCCAAAAATGTTAAAAAGAAAAAAGCTAGATTGTTTTTACATTACTGTGACACTTCGAAAATCGATTTGTGGTATAATTTGCACAAAATGAAAAAAATAATATCTTTAATTACGGTTCTTTGCTTTTTGCTAAGTAATGTTAGCTTCGCTTTAAGCCCGCCGGTTGTATTTGGCCCGCTCGGCGATGAAACCGATGAACAAAAATTATTAGTATTGGCCAAGGCATGCCTGATGGCAGAGCTTTCGGAAATTGACGACGCACGGGATATCGACGATGAAACTGATATCGAAAAAATTCGTGCAGCAGTTAGAAAAAGAGACATCTTTAGAAAAGTGCTACGACCATATACCGCAGAAGCACACCCCGACGCCCCCATAAAAGTAACACCGTATTTTAACGAATCAAATAAAATAGAACAACTTACAGACCACATATTTTCAGTTTCTGTCTCTATCCAGAAAGGCGATGAAAGAATAAGAGAATATCGTTTACTTTTTTCGACGAAAAGAAACGGAAAACCTACCTTCCCAGTATTATGTACGGTAAAGGAACTTGATAAAGACTTGCTCGATAAAATACGCGAACATGATACCCTGCCTCGAAGAACAGAAGCTGATGAAATTGCCATGGCAAATTACGATTGACACCAGCTATATGATGAGGAATTTCTGCAATGTACGCATAATACCGGAAGGGCTCATTTCTTTCCTAACTTAGGCCGGGCATATAGAGAAAAATATGAACAGATGGTTAAAAATATAATAAAAATCGCAAATATAAAAATTAGCCCATCCGATATGGAAAAGATACTCGATAAAGAATTATGGCTTATTCCTATTGCTCCGGATGATGAAGAAGCGAAAAAACGTCTTGAGAATAACAAGCTTGTAATCTTTGACGAAAACGGTAACAGGTATGAAGTTCAAGGCCTTATGCATACGAGTGAAACAGCAATTCATATGTGTGTGCCTGGATGGCTCATTGATTCTTTAACTGGTAATAACAGGTATGAAACACCGGCTTCTGCGAGGGTTAGTAAAGAAGAGGCTGAATTAATACTTGAATACCGTTTAGCAAATGAACTTGGTAAAATGCTTGGTTACAAGCCAAGTAAATTTATAGAATCACAAAATGGAGAGGCATATGCAGCGAATCCAGCATCTAAAGAGGAGCTTAGGCAGGATTTTGTCTATCCAGAATTAAA
>JAUWBJ010000085.1 GCA_030605095.1 Candidatus Omnitrophota bacterium
GAAAAAAGTCTTAACCTCTGGACATTCGGCATAATAAGCCAAATAAGAGAGGAGCAACAACCAAAGAGTATGCCTAATTACACATTTACAATAATCAAAGAACCCAAACATGAAAGTGCCCAATTATCTTGACACTACTTATTTTCTAACAGGGTTGACAAACACATGCTTATATGCTACTCTTATGTTAAAATACTGATATATGATAAAAGCAAAAGAGGTTAGAAAAAAAGAATTCCACATTGGTTTAGATATCGGCACCAGGCTTATCAAGGGTGTAGAGGTCTTATCAGAAGGTAATACAAGAAAACTTACAAAATTCAATTTCGTCGAAATTGAATTCCCTTTCAACAGGGAGAAAATTGCCGCCGGCCTTAAGTCATTTCTGGAAGGTTTTCAACCAGCCACGAGAGACGTTAATATTTCTCTTTCCGCCCCTTCTGCCATCGTGAGATTTATCAATATGCCGAAGATGAAGGAAGAAGACCTCAATAACTCCCTTCGATTCGAAGCGGAAAAGTATATCCCTTTTAACGTTAATGAGGTGCTTATCGCCGCTTCTATATTGGAGGATAATTTTGAGGAGAAGAATCAGATGAGGGTGCTCCTTGCTGCCGCAAAAAAGGACGTGGTGAATTCCAGGATAGACATGTTGAAGGAAATCGGGCTTTCCGTAGCAGTAATAGATATAGATAGTTTCGCATGTTTTAACGCATTTTGCAACTCTTTCGACAAGCTCGACGAGTCCAAAAGTACGGCCCTTTTAAATATCGGTTATACCCAGACCAATATTATTATATTCAGAGGCAGCCGGCCGTTTTTTACAAGGGATATGCAGATCGGCGGCAAGGATATAGCCAGGACCATCTCGAAAGAACTCGGGATAGAAGAAAAAAAAGCCGACAAATTTATATTCGACCCCAAAGATAAAGGCCCGCAGGTTTATGAAACCGCCAAGGTAGTTTTGAGTAATCTCGTTGACGAAACAAGATTGTCATTCGGATATTATGAAAACCAGTTCGGAAAGGGTATCGACGAAATTTATGTCTCCGGGGGCGTGGCGCGGTTAAACGGTATTCTGGACTATTTTGAAGAAAGTTTCGGGATTAAGCCGCTAGCCTGGAATCCATTTTCAAAATTTGAAATTGACCCGGGTCTGGATGCAAAATTATTAGAGCTTGTCCGACCTCAATTTGCTGTTTGCGCGGGCCTGGCGATAAGAAGATGATAGAATTAAATCTACTTCCGGAAGAGCTTAAAAAGAAAAGGGTGAAAATAGAACTTCCCGAAATCCCGCTTATCCCGATTGCCGTAGTATTCGTGGGGGTTCTATTAATAGTTCAATTCATTATGGGGAGCCTTATATTCTTAAGCAAAAGGCAGTTTGCGGGCCTGGATAAGAAATGGCAAGATTTGGCGCCGAAAAAAGCGGAATTTAACAAGGTAAGAAAGCAGGTTGTCGCTACGGGCAAAAAGGTTGAGGCCATCGAAGGCCTGATTGAGAAGCAGCTTAATTGGTCGCGCCTCTTAAATGAGCTAAGCAATAGTTTAGCCGCTAATATTTGGCTTACCGAATTATCCTATGCCGAGAGCGGCAAGGACAATAGAATACGTACCTTAACCCTGTCGGGTTCGGCAGCAGGGGAAAGCGAGGAAGCGACAGCGCAGATAGCGCGTTTTATAAAAGCATTGAAGGATAACAAAATCTTCTTCACAGAATTTGATAGCACAGAGCTTATCTCTATAAGGAAAGGTCTGGTAGCAGAGCAGGATGTCATGAATTTCATCTTGGTCTGCAGTTTTAAGTCGAAGGAGTCCCCACAGGAAGAGCCAAAAGGGAAGTAAAAATGCAGATACCCGATTTGCTTAAACTTTTTAAAAACATTCCTGAATTAAAATTGGATAAATCGAAAAGGAAAATTCTTCTTATTTACGGGTTGTCGGCATTATTTATCTTTGTCGGATATTTTTCTTTATTTTTCAGGCCGAGCGTAGCGAAGATAGCCGAATTGAATCCAGAAATTAGGGAACTCAAAATAGCGATAAAGTCAATCGAGGATGAATTGCAAAGGGGCCCTAAACTTAGCGAGAGGCTCAAGGCCGTCAAGGCAAAATTAGGCAGCTACGAAAAGAGGCTTTCACGGGAAAAGGAATTACCCGTGCTTTTGGAAAACCTCTCTGGTATGGCGGAAAAATCACAGGTAAAAATTCTAAGCATAACCCCTCATGATACCGGCCGCAAAACCCGAAGAGGCATAGACGAGGAAGAAAGCGTATATCAGGAAATTCCCATTGCAATAACCGCCCAGAGCGGCTATCACGAATTGGGCTCATTTATAAATAGATTGGAGAACGACCAGCGTTATATGCAAATTTCGCATATTAAAATAAATCCCGATCAAGGTGATTCGGAAAAGCATAAAGTAGAATTTGTTGTATATGCATATACCTTTAAACAGTAAACTATTTATAACCTGTCTACTCTATATTGTGATCTGCAACCTCGTATGCGCCGAAGAAACATATACTTATGACGCGCGCGGCAGGCGCGATCCGTTTATACCGCTCTTAAAGCCCATTCCTCCTCCGCTCCAGAAACCGGAACCCCCCCCGAAAGAGAAAAAGCTTATAGAATGTCTCGAGGATATCGAGTCCATAGAAGATGCCCGCTTTTATGTGCACCTTCAGGGGATAGCATATGATGCCAGCGGTAAAAAAGTCGCAATACTTAATGACGAGATGGTGGAAGAAGGCGAAACAGTAGGCCGCCTTACGGTAAAGCGGATTTTTAAAAATGAAGTTACATTAAGTGTCGACAAAGAAGAATACAAACTCAATATTTATGAGTTGGAAGAGGGAGGCTGACGTGAAAAGGTTAAAATCTTTTGTTTCTATCATTATCGTTTTTATATTTACATTTTCGCATCCTTCGGTTTATTCGCAGGAAGTAAGCGAAGGAAAAATGCCTTATGTAAAACCAGGCCATGTAACGGTAAATTTTAAGGATGCGGATATTAGAGCCGTTTTGAATTATCTCTCCGAGGTAAGCGGAATTGATATTGTTCCTTCCCCGGAGGTAACCGGCCCCATAACCCTCAAACTGACAAACAAACCCTGGGAAGTGGCGCTGGATATTATTGTCAGAAATTATGGCTATGTGTATGAACGCGAGAAGAGCATCATAAGGGTAGTAACTTTAAGCAGTTTAAAGCTCGAGGAATTATCCACAGAGGTTATATTCTTAAACTACGCTGACGCAGAGGAGACGCAGGAGGGAATAAAGGACATGCTCACCGAGAGAGGCAAGTTAACGTACGATTCGAGGATCAACGCGCTTGTAGTTACCGATCTTGCTACGAATATATATAAGATAAAACGTGTAATAGGGGCACTGGACAGAAAAACCCCTCAGATTATGATAGAGGCAAAAATTATTGAAACAACACTCGATAAGACCGAAAGGTTAGGTATTGATTGGAATCTGGTAGTCGCAGCTTCAGGGGCGAGAAGGCCGACGACGATACCGTTTGTTGCCTTTCAGTCTGATTGGGGCCTGCACTCCAAAGTAGTACCCAAATTTTTTCCTGTGGGCACAACCGGAACTGAGACTGTTACAACTCCACAGGGTGATATAGTTCAAGTTGCAGGAGATGCAGGGGATTTTCCCACAGGCGATACTATTGTGGATTTTGCCACACGCGCATTTCCGTTTGTTGGAACGGATGCGTTTACCTATGGGACACTCGATTTTTCGCAGTTCAGCTTACTTTTGGAATATCTTAAATCAAGGTCCGGCACCGATATAATTTCAAACCCCAGGATTACAACCCTGAATAACAGGAAAGCCTCGATGTTTGTCGGAAGGGTTCACCCTTATCTTAGCACTATAGAGGAGGATGATGCGGGTGGCGAAACACGATACGAGTATGAAGAGAAAGAAATCGGCATACGATTAGAAGTAACCCCTCATATAAATGCAAACGGCGATATAGAAGTGGAACTAAAACCGGAAATTAAAGATATCATAGGGTATCAGCCGTTAACTCAATATTTTTCGCTTCCGATCTTCTCAACGAGGGAAGCGGAGACGCAAGTGATGGTTCGAGACGGCGACACCATTTTCCTCGGCGGGATGATTAAAGAAAATATGAAAGAATATACTAAAAAGTTTCCGATTCTGGGCGACTTATTCGGAGGCATACCTCTTATCGGTAACATCTTTAAATATAAGAAAGAATCGAAATCAAAAACAGAACTTGTCTTCTT
>JAUWBJ010000022.1 GCA_030605095.1 Candidatus Omnitrophota bacterium
TAACGCTGCGCCAAAAATAAACCCTCTGGATTCCACGCTAACAATATAATCGATTTTTTTATCTTTATATCTTTTCGCCAATTCATCTATGACATGCTTAAATCTATTTTTGTCGCCGATTAAAGGAGTGATGTCTCTAAAAACAATCCCTTTCTTAGGAAAATCGGGTATATTACGAATAATTGTTTTTAAGTCTTCCACCGTTTATTTCCCTCCCTTCCCTTCTTCTTCCGTCATATATTCCCGCAGTTTCCTCATCGCAACGCTTTCAATCTGCCGCACCCTTTCTCTTGTTATGCCGAAATGTTCTGCGGTCTCTCTCAACGTATGCCTAATGCTGTTCTTGAGCCCGAAACGTAAACTCAATATCTTTCTCTCGCGTGGCGTCATTCTGTGCAAAAGGTCTTTTATCCTCTCGTGAAGAAGGAAATTGCTTAACTCGCCTATTTCTTTTGCCACTTTCTCGTCTTCTATTAAATCCATAAATTCAGTCGAGCCGCTTTCGTCAACCGGTGCATTGAGGCTCGAAACAGTACTCGCCATCTTGCTAAGCTGTCTTACGCGTTTGAGAGGTATTTTCATCCTTTTCCCTATTTCGCTAAGCCGGGGTTTTCTTTTAAACTTGTGCGAAAGCTGCCCTGAAACCTTTTTAAATCTCATTAAAAGTTCTATGATATAAACGGGTATTCTAACTGTCTTGCCCTGATTGGCAATGGCCCTTGTGATATACTGTTTTATCCACCACGCCGCGTAGGTTGAAAATCTATATCCCCTTTTATAATTATATTTTTCCACCGACTTCATCAAACCCAGATTCCCCTCTTCTATAAGGTCGAGCATCGGAACGCCCAGATAGCTATACCTCTTCGCAATATTGATAACGAGGCGCAGATTAGACTGTATCATCTTATGCCGGGCGAGCTTGTCACCTTTTTTTATCCTCTTGGCGAGTTCGACCTCCTCTTTTGCCGTAAGAAGAGAGAGATTTTTTATATCTTTTAGATAAAGCCGTATATTATCCATTTATTTCCTCTTCCTCTTCACGACTGCTCGAGCAGCTGCCAGCCGCGCGATAGGCACCCTATAGGGAGAGCAGCTTACGTAATCGAGCCCGATTCTATCGCAGAATTCTACGGATTTTGTCTCTCCCCCATGTTCTCCGCATATTCCTATCTTCAAATTCTTCCGAGCGATGCGCCCCTTCTTCACGGCAAGTTCCATCAGCTGCCCGACACCATCCTGGTCTATTGTCTGGAACGGATCGTCGGTCAATACATCTTTTTCGTAATAATAATAGAGAAATTTTCCTGCGTCGTCACGTGAAAGCCCGTAAGTTGTCTGGGTGAGATCGTTTGTTCCGAAGGAGAAAAACTCCGCAACAGTGGCTATCTCATCGGCGGTCAAGGCTGCCCGGGGAAGTTCTATCATTGTGCCAACGGTGTAATTAATTTTTTCTCCGGATTCCTTCATAACTTCTTTTGCGGCTTTATGGACAAGGGGTACTTGTTGTTTAAGTTCGTTCACATGCCCTGCGAGTGGTATCATTATCTCGGGCAATACATCAATGCCGGAGGATTGAACCTCGCAAGCTGCCTGGAAAATTGCCCTTACTTGCATTTCTGTTATTTCAGGGTACAAAATTCCCAGCCTGCAGCCTCTCAAGCCCAGCATGGGGTTTATTTCTTTAAGAGACTCTATCTTCGTTTTAATCTTTTCTACGCTTATACCCATAACCTCGGCCATCTTTTTTATCTCTTTTTCCTGGTGGGGCAAAAATTCATGTAACGGCGGATCCAGCGTTCTTATGGTAACCGGAAGCCCCTTCATAACTTTAAAGATTTCTATAAAATCCTTCTTCTGAATCGGTAATAGCTTGGCGAGGGCCTGCTTTCGGCCTTCTTCGTCTTCTGCCAGAATCATTTCTCTCATGGCCTCGATTTTACCTTTTCCGAAAAACATATGTTCTGTTCTGCAAAGCCCTATGCCTTCAGCGCCAAATGCAAGCGCAATCAAAGCCTGGTCACCCTGGTCCGCGTTTGTCCGTATCTTCATTCTCCGCTTCTTGTCAGCCCATTTCATAAGCTTTTCAAAAAGCTTGTACATCCCGGACTGGCGCGCGTCTAATTTTTTATCGATAAGAACCTCGATGATTTCCGAGGGCCTTGTATTAATCTTATCTAAGATAACCTCCCCGGTTGCCCCGTCGATAGATATGTAATCTCCTTCCTTGATAACTTTATTTTTTACCTTCATCTGCCTTGCCACATAATCTATCATCAGAGCTCCGCAACCGGCTACGCAGACCTTGCCCATCTGCCGGGCGACGAGCGCAGCGTGCGAAGTCATCCCTCCCCGCGCCGTAAGGATACCCACCGCCGCGTGCATACCGCTAATATCTTCCGGGCTTGTCTCTATGCGAACGAGAATCACCTCTTCTCCTCTTTTCGCCCATTCTTCAGCGTCAACTGCGTTAAAGACAACTTTACCGGAGGCCGCGCCGGGGCCCGCGTTAAGCCCTTTGGCCAGAAGCCGTCCTTCCTTTATAGCGTTTCTTTTTTCATTTAAATCAAACACAGGCCTCAAGAGTTGATTAAGCTGCTCGGGCTCTATTCGCTGTAATGCCTCTTCTTCTGTGATTAACCCTTCGCTCACCATGTCTACCGCTATTTTTATAGCAGCCAGGCCCGTTCTTTTTCCTGCCCTTGTCTGCAGCATCCACAACTTACCTTTTTGAACGGTAAATTCCATGTCCTGCATTTCTCTATAATGTTTTTCCAGTTTTTTATAAATCTTCAAGAGCTCGTTATACGGCCTCGTAAGTTCTTTCTCGAGCTTTTCAATCGGTTGAGGCGTGCGTATGCCGGCGACAACATCTTCACCTTGAGCGTTTATGAGATACTCGCCGTAAAACTTCTTTTCTCCGGTCGCCGGATCGCGCGTAAACGCAACACCTGTTCCCGAACCTTCACCCATATTGCCAAAAACCATCGATTGAACGTTGACCGCTGTTCCCCATCCTTCCGGTATTTTATTGATTCTTCGATAGGCAATGGCTCTACCGGTATCCCACGATTCAAAAACTGCGCCTATCGCGGCCCAGAGCTGCCCATAAGGGTCTTCGGGGAAGGTTTTGCCGGTTTTCTTTTTTATCTCGTCTTTGTATAGCCTGACGAGTCCTTTTAAATCCTGGGTTGTAAGTTCTATATCGAGTTTTACTCCTTTTTCATGCTTAACTTTATCCATTATCACTTCGAAAGGGTCGTGTTCGTCTTTTCCTTTCGGTTTAAGCCCTAAAACAACGTCTCCGAACATCTGCACAAATCTTCTGTATGCGTCATAGGCAAACCGCTCGTTCCCGGTCTCTCTCGCCAACCCTTTCACGGTAATATCATTCAGGCCGAGATTTAAAACCGTATCCATCATACCCGGCATAGAAACACGCGCGCCCGAACGAACCGAGACCAAAAGCGGGTTATCCTTGTCGCCGAATCCGGCGCCCATCGCTTTTTCGACTTTCGCGAGGGCGTTTAATACATCCTGCTTTAACCGGCCGGGATATTTTTTGTTGTTATCGTAATAGTAAGTGCAGACATCCGTAGAAATCGTAAACCCCGCCGGAACAGGCATGCCCAAATTGGTCATTTCCGCAAGGTTGGCGCCTTTTCCGCCTAAGAGGTTTTTCATCGCAGATGCGCCATCCGCCTTTCTATCGCCAAAGAAATATACAAACTTACCTTTTCTTTTTGCCGTCCGTTTTTTTCTCACTTTAATTTTTCCTCCACATATTTCTTCATCATATCTACGCTAATTCGTTCCTGCTTCATAGTATCCCTGTCTCTAACAGTTACCTTCTTATCTTCGAGAGACTTAACATCTACGGTAATGCAGTATAATGTCCCGGTCTCGTCCTGCCTTCTGTAGAGCCGGCCTATAGATGCTGTATCGTCATAGCTTACTTTAAAATTGCCTCTTAAGTCTTTATAAATAGCTCGTGCTAGTTTTACGAGCTCGGGTTTATTCCTTAATAAAGGCAATACCGCAACCTTCACCGGCGCAAGATACTTATGAAAAGCCAGCACAACCCTTTTTTCTCCGCGAACCTTTTCCGCCTTATACGCGTCTATCAGAAACGCAAGACATGCCCTGTCCACGCCGCCCGAAGGCTCTATGACATGCGGAATAATATCTTTTTTCTTCTCCTCATCATAAAAAGAAAGATTTTTACCGCTTATCTTCGAGTGCTGCTTCAGGTCAAAATCTGTCCTGTGGGCGATGCCTTCCAATTCTGACCATCCCATCGGAAAAAGAAATTCTATATCATAACAGGATTTTGCGTAATGAGCAAGTTCCTCTTTTGCGTGCTTCCGCAATCTGATATTCTCTTTCTTTATTCCAAATTTTTTATACCACTGGAATCTCTCATTGACCCAGTAATCGAACCATTTATCGCTATCTTCGGGATAAGTAAAATATTCCAATTCCATTTGCTCGAATTCCCGGGACCGAAATGTGAGATTCCCCGTCGTAACCTCATTTCTAAAAGCCTTGCCTATCTGCGCAACGCCAAAAGGAAGCTTCTTTCGCGAGCTCACCAGGATATTTTTAAAATTGACGAAAATCCCTTGAGCCGTCTCCGGCCTTAGAAAGATTTCGTTTGCCTCAGACTCAACCGAGCCTATAAATGTCTTAAACATAAGATTAAATGTCCTCGGCTCGGTAAGCTCGCCTTTACATTCGGGGCAAGTCTTTCCTTTTACCTCGTCATATCTAAGCCTTTTATTGCAGGATTTACAATCAACCCATGAATCCTTAAAGCCCGTAACATGGCCCGAAGTCCTCCACACCTCGGGATGCATAAGAATGCTTGCGTCGAGGCCTTCTACGTCATCTCTTTCATACACCGCGCTCTTCCACCACAGATTTTTTATATTATTTTTCAGCTCAACCCCGAGCGGGCCGTAGTCCCAAACACTGCCCAGGCCGCCGTATATCTCGCTACTCTGATATACAAATCCCCGTCTTTTGCATAAAGACGCTATCGTGTTTAAGTCAATCATTATTACACCCCAATCTTCTCCATAAACGCCATACTCTTCGGCCTAATGTCCAGATGATAATTAATAAAGCCTTTTAATAGCATTTCGACCTCTTTACCTACTCTTCCGGTAACCTTTATGTGCCTTATTCTATTAAAGGGTAAATCCCCGATGTGCGAGATAAAATTAATTGTGCCTGCTAAAATAGGCCTCGCATTTTTGTCTCCGGCAAAACATGTTTCGCATAAAGCCCCGCCCGACGAAAGACTGAACCTGGCTTTTCCTTTTTCCAATTCTCTATCACAATTGACACAAGACTTAAGCCTTGGCATAAGGCCCAGCAGAGTCAATAACTTAATTTCAAAAATCCTGGTTACCCTTTTCGGGCTCGCTTTGCCGGAAAGAAGTTCTAAACAATTTAATAGAAGTTCGTAAAGTTTAAAATTCTTATCTCCGAGCTGTGTTACGGAATTCAAAAGTTCAACAAAATAGGCCGCGTAAGAGATTCTCTCCAGTGATTCCCTGATTTTCGGAAAGAAATTTATAAGTTCGCATTGTGAAAGTAAAAAGAAGTTCTTCTTCTTTCTCTCGTAAAATACGATGTCGTCAAGAGCGAATAACTCATACGCGCTTATGAATCTCTGGTCAGGGCTTCTTACGCCTTTAGAAATAAGCTTGAGCTTTCCGAAATCCCGCGTATATATAGTAAGGGCGAGGCTCGTCTCTCTTACGTCTTCTCTTGCCAGTATAAAACCTTGCGTTTTCTGAAGAGCCATTTCTACTCTATTTAAATGACGGCATAATTGTGCCGCTTGATACTACAAGCTTAAGCCCTTCTTCAACACTCATGTCGAGAAACTTTACTTCCTCTTTCGGAACCAGTAAAAATATGCCGCTGGTCGGATTTGGGGTCGTAGCGACAAAAACGCCTATCAGCTCCTTGCCTGCGGCGTTTTTTATCTTGTCCTGTTTCTCGCGCGTTATAAAGGCTATTGAATAAAGGCCTTTTCTGGGATACTCTATAAGAACGACTCTCTTAAAAAATGCTTTTTCTTTCCCGAGAAAAGCCGAACCCATTTCTTTGGTTACAGAATATATCTTTCCGACCATCGGAATTTTGAGAAATACCTTTTCGCCAAACGAGAATAATCTCCTGAGGAAAATGACACTGGCTGCCCACCCTATAAACGAAATCAGAAGTATTACGATGAAAAAAGCCAGTATCTTTGCGATAAAAATGCTGTGATGGGTCAGGTACGGGCTTAGATTTATAAATTTCACCAGAGGATTGAGGATCCAGCTGTTAATTTTTATGACAAGATATCTTACGATGACTACTGTAATAGCAAGAGGAAAGATAATCGCCACCCCTGTCAGGAAATTATTTCGTATTTTGTTAAGCATATTTGCCTCGCTTTCTATAACAATAATTGAAACACAAACGCTGTAGCCAATACTCCTAAAAGACCGCCCGCCATCACTTCCCAAAAGCTGTGAATGTTATCTTTTAATCTGTGCCGGGCTATTAAAAATGCCATTATAAAACTAAGCAGTATTATAAGGCCGTTTCTTGTGGAAAAAGCTATAACCGTCCATATAGAAAACGCGAAAGCAGCATGCCCGCTCGGCATACCCCCCCTGAACGGCGTGCCCCTGTGAAAAATTACCTTTCCGGCCACCACTAAAAGCATAACCAATAAAAATGCTATAAAAGTGACATGCCAGGGGGAATGAATTATTTTGTTAATGCCGTCTTCCACATGTAAGGAAAAACGGCGCGAGAAGACCACATAGCCGACCACCACAGCATTCAAGGCCGCTAAAAAAACTGCGCCTGCTGTTATATCTTTTATGATACGCGCCAACGGATGATATACATTTTTGATAAGATCGGTTACGAGCTCAATTGCCGTGTTCACCATCTCCAGGACAAGCACTAATGTAATAGCCGCCAAAAGCAGAAGAAGCTCCGTCTTCGGCAGATTAAAATAGATACCCATAACAAGAACGAGCGTCGCGATGAGAAAATGCAATCTCATATTTCTCTGCGTCTTGAGAACGTAGATAAAGCCTTCTGCCGCCGAATTTAAACTCTCGACAATTTTCTGCTGCGCCATTTTTCTACTTCCTTTAAAAATTTTTCTTCTAATTTACGAATTCTATTTTTCTCCTTAACGGTTCTATCCCCGAAACCCACAAGATGCAATACACCGTGTATAGTATAGAGAAGTATCTCTTTCGAGAAATTTGTCTTAAACCGCCCGGCATTTGCGTAAGCCGTGTCGCTTGAGATATAGATGTCTCCGATGAGCGAATTTCGGTGAGGAAGCCTTTTCCGTTCCAATAAGAATGTCATGACATCCGTAGGGGATCTTCGTGCCATATATTTTTTATTCAGTATTTTTATTTTTCTATCGCTTACAAATGTTATATCAATCAGCGCGTTATGCCTTTTGAAACTGCGAAGAACAAAGAGAGCAGTTTTTTTTATAGCTTTTTGATTTATCCTTCTTCTCTTATTTAGATTGTTTATTTTTATTCTTAGCGGCATTCCTTCTTTCTTTCTTCGGCCTTCCTTCGGGATACTCGAGCCTCGTATGAAAGACACCCGTTAATACCCTGATAAAACTTTCCGAGATTTTATTTAAGTCTTTTAAGGTAAGGTCGCATTCATCCAGCTGTCCGTCTATGAATTTATTGTTAATTATCTTTTGCACCAGCCCTCTAATGCGCGCGGGGGTGGGGTCACTCAACATACGCGAAGAGGCTTCAACCGAATCTGCCAGGAGAACAATAGCGGTCTCTTTTGTCTGAGGTTTTGGGCCGGGGTATCTAAATTCTTCTTCCTTCAGTTCCTTCTCGGATTTGACCTTTTCGAGGGCCCTCTGGTAAAAATAATAAATGAGACTTGTGCCGTGGTGCTGGCCAATAAAGTCTATAATGGCGTTATTTAGCTTGTACTTTTTGGCAAGTTCAACGCCGTCTTTTGAGTGATTTGTAATAATAAGGGCGCTCATGGAGGGCGCAAGTTTTCCGTGTTTCGAAGGAATGCCCATTTCATTTTCCACAAAATACTCCGCCTTCCCGGTCTTGCCGATATCATGATAATAGGCGCCTACCCTGGCAAGTAGAGAATTTGCGCCGATTACATCGCATGCGTCTTCCGCCAGATTTCCGACCAGAATACTATGATGGTATGTGCCCGGCGCTTTAATGGTTAACTCTTTAAGAAGAGGATGGCTTAAATCCGAGAGCTCCAAAAGCGTTATATTTGTGATGAGATTAAAGATATATTCAAAAAGGGGTAAAAACCCTATAACTATAAAACTTGCCAGAATACCATTGGCTATTCCAAAGGCGCCTTCCCGCAAAATTGTTTCCTTTGGCAAATTATTTAAAAGGCCCATGCCTACTATAGAAAAGAAGTTCATTAAAGATACAACGCCCCCCGCAAAGAAGATTTGAGAACGTCTTCTTGCCCCACGAACAATATATATGCTTACAACGCTGCCGACAAAGAACACAAAAGAGAGTCCCAGCTTACTGCCGGCCATAATGCCTACATAGATGCTTAATACCAGGCTTGTGATAAAGGCGGTGTTGGCATTCAAAAGAAGAGTCAATATCATAGCGATGCTTGCTAACGGAATGAGATAGCCCGGATGTTGGAATCGGATAATTATGAGCGAGACCAAAATAGCCAGGAACGCGTTTATGCTAATAAGTAAGACATTTTTTGGCACCTGTATAAGGCGTTTCTCATGCAGCATTAAATAAATTGCCACAACCAGAACAAGCCCCACCAGAAGAATGAAGAGCCCCGAAATATACGCCGCTCTATTGGCGATAAAGTGAATATGTGTTATTTGACTAAGTTTCGTGATATCGTCTTTTGTCAACCTTTTTCCTTTTTCGACGATAAGCTCGTTCTTTTTCACCGTCTTTCTTTTATATATGGAAAGGATCCGGTTTCTTGCGGCTTCTTTTCTATTCGAGGTTTCCTCCACATTGAATCTGGCGTTTACGGCTACTGCGCTTTTAATGAGGTTATAAACGGCATTCCGCGTTGACCTATCTTTCCGGAGCATCCTTTCCAAAGTGTCACGAAGGATTTTGGCGGCTTCTTTTTCATCTACAAGTTTTTTTGCCTCCAGTTCTCTTTCTATCATGAAGATTGGATTTCTCATCAAAACTTTTTCTGTGTTTTTTTCCAGTAAGCCGGCTTTTTCTTCTATGCCGACTATGCCGACCAAAAATATATTCTCGAGCACATCCTTTGAAATTTTCCGAACTTTTTCAAGGTCTTTCGATTCTAAAAACCTCTGCAAATCCCTATCGGTAAGCGCAAAAACTATCTTTGTCGAAAGAGCCTCGGCCTTCTCTTTATTGCTAAGGCCGGGGGTAGCGAGCACTTCTCCTACGCTATCAAAGAAACTATCTAATTTAGCAAACGCCTTCTTCTGAACGGAAGGATCTATGTCGTAAACAAGGGCGATTTTCTTTTCAGAAACTCTTCGGGCCTTTTCTGTTTCCTTTTCATCGATAGTCGTAGGATACGTAAAATCGTATGGCGCATAGATTGTCCTGGTGGAGATATTGCCTTCTTTAAGCTGAGAAGGATACGGCGCGCTTCCTACATATAAAACCGCTAAAGAAATTAAACAGAACCCTACAGTAATGATAAAAGGATAGAAATACTTACCTCTATATATCCCTTTTATATTGCTCGCGATATAATTAAGAATATTTTTAGGTTTAAACATTGTTTACACCTCTATTCCGCCTTCTTCGAAGCGGCGTATGCCTTTATAATCTCCTGCACAAGTTCGTGCCGAACTACATCTTCTCCTTTTAAATAAACAAATTCTATGCCTTCGATGCCCTCTAAAACGGACTGTGCCTCTACGAGCCCCGAAATCCTGCCTTTCGGTAAATCGCTCTGGGTTATATCGCCCGTAATAACTGTTTTTGAATCGAATCCGAGACGCGTAAGAAACATCTTCATCTGCGTGGGTTGAGAATTCTGCGCTTCGTCTAAAATGACAAAAGAATCGTTTAATGTCCTTCCTCTCATATAAGCAAGAGGAACAACCTCGATAATACCCCTCTCTGTATAATCACGTATCATATCACTTTCTACCATATCGTAGAGGGCGTCATATACCGGCCTAAGATACGGAGCTACCTTATCACGCAAATCTCCGGGGAGGTAGCCAAGGCTTTCCCCGGCTTCGACAGCCGGCCGTGCCAATATTATTCTCGACACTATCTTTTTCTTTAACGCGTTAATAGCCATGGCGGTAGCGAGATAGGTCTTGCCCGTGCCCGCAGGGCCTATGCAAAACACGATATCATGTTTGCGGATAGCATCGATATATGCCTTCTGGCCCTTACTCTTAGGAGTGATATACAATCTTTTAGAGGAAACCTCTATCCTGTCTAAATAAATGTCGTGCAATCTGAACTTCTTGTCTTCTTTTATAGATTTTATTGCATAGTTAAGGTCGCGCGTTTTTATGTAACCGCCTTCGCGTATAGTTATAAGGAGTTCCTCTATAACGCGGGCGGCCTTCTCAACAACATCGGGCGCGCCTGTTAACCTCAATATACCCGCGCGAAACACCGAACTGATATGGAAAGACTTTTCAATTAACTTCATATTTTCATCGTGCTTTCCTAAAAAAGTCCGCGCCTCTGCGTCGTTGTTTAATCGAATATCCCTTTCCACTTTATTTAATCCACTCCTCTTCTTCTTTTGCTTCCGTTGGCTCAAAATCTTTCATTACCACCGCGGATCCGCCGACTTGCGGTGTTTCTTCCCTCATTTTTACCACACCACTCTTTCCAAAATCCACCCTTGCCTTTTCGCCCGGTAAAAGGCCCAGTTCAATGTCTACTCCTATCAAAGTTCTTTTTGGAATCTCCCCCTCTACGGGTGCCGGCGGGGGTGTGCCCATGATATAACCCCTGTTTCCTTCGATTCGCTGATCTACTTTATCTCTTTTAAATGTATAGGCCCTCATGGTGTAACAACCGGACAGGGTTATACTAAGTAATAAAATCGCAATTACTAAAAATCGCATTACTCCCTCCCTGCCTGCCGTTAGGCAGGCTTATTTCGCTTTCTTAATATGCAATTCCTTCAACTGCTTATCGTCAATATCCGAAGGGGCGTTTGTCATGGGGCATACTGCCTTTTGTGTCTTCGGAAAAGCAATCACATCCCTTATACTGTTTGATTTTGTAAAAATTGTAACAAACCTATCCAAGCCAAAAGCTATCCCCCCGTGCGGAGGAGCGCCGTATTTAAACGCCTCCAGCAGAAATCCGAAGCGTAGGCCTGCATCCTTTTTGCTCAGGCCTATGGTTTTGAAAATCTTTTCCTGAAGGTCCCTTTTATGAATTCTTATGCTTCCCGAGGCTATTTCTGCGCCGTTTACAACAAGGTCATAAGAACGCGCTCGAATCCGGCCAAGATCATCCCCGTCTAATAATTTAACATCTTCCTCCTTGCAAGCCGTAAATGGGTGGTGCTCCGATTCCCACCTCTTTTCTTCTTCGTTATACTTAAACAATGGGAAATCCGTTACCCAGAGAAAATTATACTTATTCTCGCCTACGTGCTTGGTGCCTCTTGTATACGGCTTGTCCGTGCCGAACTTCTCCATTGCTTCACTGTATTTTAACCTGGGAAAAGGAATCGGAATCTCGATATTGGCTACATCTTTAAATATCTTTTTTAAGAGATTTTCGGAAAGCCCAAATATGTCCTCCTCATCCACAAAACTCATCTCAATATCAAGCTGCGTGAATTCCGGCTGCCTATCCTTGCGAAGGTCTTCGTCTCTGAAACAGCGCGCTATCTGAAAATATCGGTCGAAGCCGGAAACCATGAGAATCTGCTTAAAAAGTTGAGGTGATTGAGGAAGCGCGTAAAACTTTCCTGCATTAAGCCGGGAGGGGACAAGATAATCCCGAGCCCCTTCCGGCGTTGAACGCGTGAGGAATGGCGTTTCTATTTCCACAAAATTTTTTCTCTCAAGGAAACCCCTTATCGAACTATTTATTTTATGCCTCAGGCGCATATTCTTCTGCATCCTGGAGCTTCTTAAGTCTATATATCTATACTTTAACTTCGTCTCCTCCGAAATCCCAATGCCCTTGTCCACCTCGAAGGGGGGAGTAAGCGACGGATTTAAAATATCAAGTGCGCCGGCAAGAACCTCAATTTCGCCTGTCGAAAGTTTCGGATTTATTGTGCCGCGAGGCCTTTCCTGAACAACGCCCTTTACCTGAATAACATATTCGCTTTTAAGTTCGTGTACCTTCTTGTGCATAGAGCGGTCCTTTTTGGGATCGAATATAAGTTGCGTCAGGCCATAAGCGTCTCTTATATCGATGAATATGAGTTCGCCATGATCGCGCCTTCTGTGTACCCATCCGCATAGGGTAACTTCTTTATCGATGTCTTTTTTGTTTAGTTCACCACACGTGTGTGTCCTTAACATTATACTCCTATCTGTTATAAGCCCATGCGCTTTATAACTTCTTCTACAACATTATCCAGCTTAATAGGAATTTGTTCCTGTTTTGCCATATCCCGAATTGTTGCTTTGCTAATTTTTAACTCGTCCTGGCCTAAAATTACAACAAGTTTAGCTTTATTCTTGTCTGCGCTTCTCATCTGTGATTTCAAAGAAGCCCCTTTTATGTCTGTAAGTACAGTCAGGCAACTGTTTGATTTTATTCTAATTTTTTCGGCTATTTGGATTCCTCTAATTTTTGCTTCGTCTCCGATAGTGGCGATATACACTACCCGTGAAACTTTACGAGGTTCTTTTTTAAGCGCCATTATTATCCGTTCCATTCCTAATGCATATCCCACGGCGCCTATAGTCGGTCCCCCTAAATCTTTTGTTAAATTGTCGTATCTACCGCCGGCGCCGATTGCATCCTGCGCCCCCAGGTCGGGATGTGTGACTTCAAAAACCGTCCCTGTATAGTAATCAAGTCCTCTTACGAGATTTTTTGTTTCTTCAAATTTTATCTTTATATTTGTAAGGGTAGTTTTTAGTTTCTTAAAATTATCCTCGCACGGAAGACACAAGCTCTCTAATATGTTGGGGGCATTTCTTGCCACCTGTACACAGCTTTCTTTTTTGCAGTCAAGGACCCTTAAAACATTCTTTTTTATTCTTGTTTTACAATCCTGACAGAGCATGCTTTCTTCTTCTTTTAAATATTTCCTTAATTTATCCGAAAATTTTTCCTTGTCTTTCTTGCACCCGAGGCTGTTTAATTTTATTTTAAATCCGTTAAGCTTGAAAACATACCGTAGCATGTTGCTCATCTGCATAATTACTTCGGCATCGGCAAGATATGAATTTGAGCCTATAACTTCAACGCCTATCTGGTGGAATTGCCTCGAGCGGCCTTTCTGCGGCCTTTCACTCCTGAACATGGGACCGATATAATACAATTTCAACTCCGGAGAAATTTTGTCAAGCGAATGTTCTATGTAGGCTCTCACTATAGGTGCCGTCCCTTCGGGCCTTAGTGTCAATGACCTACCCTTCTTGTCTTTAAAAGTATACATCTCTTTTGTTACGATATCTGTATCCTCGCCTATACTCCGAACAAAAATAGAAGTATCTTCTATAACGGGCGTTCTTATTTCTACATAGCCATAAGATTCAAGATCTATGCGCGCTTTTTTCTCAAGATCACGCCAAATATAAATATCAGGCGGCAGTATATCTTCCATCCCTCTAATCGATTTGTATTTCACGTCTTCCCCCAAACTTAATCCTTTAATCCTATTATTTTACCTTCTCTTTCATCATCAACCCCGCTTTAAAGCTAACCGCTTTCTTTTCCGGTATCCGGACGCTTTCGCCTGTTTTCGGGTTCCTGCCAAGCCTGGCCTTTCTGGATTTTACCTTGAAGATACCGAAATTCCTGAGTTCCACTGTCTCGCCTTTTGAAAGGCTATCTACGATAATATCCAGGGTCGATTGCACGACCTTTTTAACATCTATCTGTTTTATATCTGTCTGGTCCGCAATTCTCGTTACAATCTCCTTCTTTGTCATCGCTTCCTCCTTATCGCTTTCTTCGTCACGAAGAAAAACCTGTTAAAGCCTTCGATGCGCCTTTTTTTTGTCTTAAGTCTTTCGAGCAAAGCCGTTAAAAACTTGGAGGATTCCTCCCAGTCCTTATCAACCGTGTCAAATTTTTCGTCGGACATAATAGAAATCCTTTCCAGGGACAGAACGTTATATATAGATGCGCTCATTATAAACCGTTTAAGGGGCTTTACTCCCAATGAATCCATAAGGTCTTCGTAGCGGGAATTTACAAGGGTCTTGGTAGATAAAAATTCTTTTTCCTCATCAATGCTTACGTGGTTTCCGGAAATCGTATTCTTGAAAATGCGGTTAAATTCATACCATATCTCTATGAATTCCTTGGTCTTTTTTATATTCGCTTCTAATTTTCTGTCAATCACGTCTTAAATCCTACGCTCCCCGCGCCGCACAGGGTTTCGATTTCTTCAAGTAAAAGGTTGTCCGGTTTTATAGAATAATTCCTTCCGACAGACACGCTAACCCGTTTGCCGCCGGGGTCCTGAAAGTTCAATAAGACAGGTACTTTCCCGCGATGCCGGGAAAGTACGTTTTTAAGGCTGTCGAGCAAGGGCCTATCGAGTCCCGGCGTTGAAAGCCTTATCAAAACGGCCTTTGTGAATTTGGCCTTCACCTCTTCCAGGGAAATAATCTCTTCGGCTATCAACTTCGCCTCTTCCTCTCTTAAATTGATCCTGCCGGTTATAAATACCATCGAATCTACCCTGACGAAACTTGAGAATTTCTGAAACACCCTCGGAAAAATCAATGTCTCAACGGTGGCTGTCAAATCCTCCAGGTTCACTATAGCCATCTTTTCCCTTGTTCTCCTTGTGGTAGTAATCTTCGCCTTACTTATAATGCCGCCTAAACGAACCTCCTCACCGTCCCTTAAAGTGCCAAGGCTGGCTATGGGGTAGGAAGAATAGTTTTTTAGCAACCTTTCAAAGCGGGCCAAGGGGTGCTTGGTAATATAGAATCCGAGCATGTCCTTTTCGTAAGAAAGAAGCTGGTTCTCCGGCCATTCAGGAATATCAGGAATTTCGTGAAATGTCTTCTGGAAACTTTCCTGCATGTCAAAAGTGTCAAAGAAAGAAAATTGGCCGTTCAATTTATCTTTCTGAACCCCGCCGGCGATTTCTAAGGCCTTGTCCAATATAGCCAGCTGCTGCGAACGGTGAAGCCCCGCCGAATCGAAGGCGCCGCACTTGATAAGACTTTCTATAACCTTTCTATTAACGAGCCTGGAGTCCACACGCTGGGTGAAATCGTAAATAGATTTAAATTTCCCGGATTTCTCTCTCGAGGTAATAATGGAATCTATGGCACTATGCCCGACGTTTTTAACTGCGGCTAAACCGAAGCGTATCCCTTCTTCAACAACGGTAAAATTGGCAAAACTTTCATTTACATCGGGAGGAAGAATCTTTACGCCCATCCTTATGGCCTCATTTATGTAGAGAGCCACTTTATCTGTATTATCCCGTTCACTTGTCAGAAGCGCGGTCATAAACTCGACGGAGAAATTCGCTTTGAGATAAGCCGTTCGGTAACTAATCATCGCGTAAGCTGTTGAGTGAGAATTATGAACGATTATACTGTCAGCGATAAAATTATGCACTTCTTCCATTTCGATGTCATAGGTATTTTCTATGCCTTTATATTCTATCGATGTAACTGCATCCCAGTAAATGTCAGAGGTAGCATATTTAAGTAACTCATAAGAGTCAAAATATGCCGCGAGTTTTCGTATTGTCTCTCTTCGAAAACCTTTTTTATACGGTTTAATATCTCCGCATAACTCCTTTATACAAACACCGCTTTCCTTCTCAATTTGTTTCCAATATTTGCCGCTTTGTTCTTTTTCTTTTATAACAAGAGTTTTTATCGCAGAAGGTATAACATCTCGGCAGTCCCTGTTTTTAGGAATAAATCTATAATGCTCCTCTAGGGCGATAACTTGATCTTCCCTATCCACTGTATAAGGGCATATCCACTCTAAAAAATTATCTATGCTTTCACGACCAAGTGAATAAACGACGTAGCCTTGTCTTATTTTTTGTTGACCTTTATATTTATACCTAAAGGTTTTTTCTCTTATGCTAGATATGATGGCTAATCTAAGAAGTAAATTTTGAACATCCTTTGCCATTCTTTTTGATGACGTCGCATAGTATGGAACAGGACTGCTTTCGCAAAAAATAAACCCATCGCCTGACCATAATACCCCTAGGAATAAACAAAGATCCTCTAGCGGTAGATTATAAATCTGGTATGGTATAAATTTTCCATCGGCTTTTTTACCATTTAATCCTAATTCTTCAATCCAAATCCTGGCACCGCACCTCTGAAATCTGCGCTGTCTATTTTCTTCACTTGACGAAATTTGTTTGTTCCACGGAAGTTGTCCCTTAAAGAACTTTGTATCCTGCCCTGTGCCTACATATACCTCATACTTTCCACTTCTTTGATATACCCTGGCTTTTGTTCTCTCAAAGTTCTCAATGTTTTCTACAAAATTCTCTACCTCTCTTTTGCTGTTGTTATAGAAATAAAGGCCGCTCGTGTGGCAAAGATTACCTTCAGACAAGAGGCTCGCAAGCGAAACAATCTCATGCTTTTTCATTCTTGCCTCTTCTGGTAAAGGCGACGGCATTCTTCTGGGTGTCGCGATCATATCACCAACCTGAAGTTCTTTTAATTCCTTCCAACCCGACACTGTAAGAAAAGGATGGTTATCCGTAGCAGCTATTTCCCGACCAGAACGAGTTCTTAAACGATATACTCTTTTATAACCATTGCAAACAACGTCTTTTATCTTCTGTGGAATAATCTTAAAAGTTTTTTCGTCACAACTAAAAGTCCGCATTAACTTTTTTTCTGCATATAACTCTTCAACAGTTGCGGGCTCTCCCGTATCTGCATTTATGAGTTTGGTGGAACCAACTATGCACTTATTGAACCCGTACCCCGCGAAATACTCTATCTGGCTGAATATTTTATCCGCTGTATCTTTATTTACGCCTCTTTTTAAAGCGCCGTTTACGAAACCGTGTCTGGCCTCCGCCATAATTTCAGGGGTCTTTTTGCTTATAGCGCGGCGTAAGTTGTCGGCTTCGGCTAAACTGAATCCGGAGAGTTCCGAGGCAATTCTCATAATCTGCTCCTGAAACACAATGATGCCGTATGTCTCTTTAAGTATGGATTCTAAGAGCGGGTGGTCGTATTTAATCTCTGAGTGTTTGTGTTTTCGCCTGATAAAATCATCGAGCATGCCGCTTCCCATGGGACCGGGCCGAAAGAGCGCAAGAATTGCTATTATCTCTTCGAATTTCTCCGGTTTGAGTTTCTTTAAAAGGTCGCGCATGCCGGAACTTTCTAACTGAAATAGGCCTATAGATTCTGCCCTGACCAAGAGCTCAAATGTTTTTTTATCGTCTAAAGGGATTTTTTCGATGTCAATATCGATTTTCCGGGTTCTTTTCACAATCTTTGTTGTTTCGTTAACTACCGTTAATGTCCTCAAACCCAGAAAATCCATTTTTAAGAGGCCGACCTTTTCCAGGGAAGTCATAGGGACCCCTGTGGTAATCTGGCCGTCCGAAGTCTGAAAAAGCGGCACATAGTTCATCAAATCCTGCTCGCTTATGACTACGCCTGCCGCGTGCGTGGAGGCGTGGCGGGTTAAGCCCTCGAGTTTTCGCGATATATTAATAAGCTTTGCGATATTTGGGTCGTTTTTATACAAATTATCGAGCTCAGGTTCTATAGAGAGAGCGCGGTCCAGCGTTATGTTTAACTCGTTCGGTATAAGCTTGGCAATCTTATCAACTTCGGCGTAAGGCATGCCCATAACTCTTCCCACATCCCTCACAACGCCCTTAGCCATCATCGTGCCGAAAGTAATAATCTGCGCCACGTTGTTCTTGGAGTATTTATTTATTACATAATCTATGACTTCGTTTCTACGCTCGTAGCAAAAGTCGATATCAATATCAGGCATACTGATTCTCTCGGGGTTCAGGAATCTTTCAAAAATCAAGCCGTAACGGAGCGGGTCTATATCAGTGATGCCCAGGGCGTAACTGACAACGCTTCCTGCCGCCGAACCCCTTCCCGGCCCTACGGGTATATCCTTACTTTTGGCAAAATTTACAAAATCCCATGCTATAAGGAAATAGCTGGTATAGCCGCTATTTTCTATAATTCGTAGTTCATGCTCTATCCTGTCGTTAATCACTTTATCGATATCGGTGTATCTTTCTTTCAAGCCCTCCTCTGTTAATTTCCTCAAGAATCCCTCGCGCGTTACGCCCTCCGGCGCGTTATATTGCGGGAGATGAATCTTGCCGAAATCAAGCTCCAGGTTGCACCTCTCGGCGATTTCTCTTGTATTCGTTATAGCGGAAGGGGCGATTTCTCCGAAAGCTTTTTTCATGATTTCGACCGGCTTAAAATAGAATTCGTCCGTCTGAAATCTCATACGGTTGGGGTCGCCCAGGGTGGCCTGGGTTTGAATGCAAAGCAACGCATCGTGCGCTATCGCGTCATCTTTGTAAAGATAGTGCACATCGTTTGTCGCCACGAGGGGAATATCTAAATCCTTGGAGATTTTTATAAGCGCTTTGTTTACCTTTGCCTGGTCATTTATGCCGTTATCCTGAAGCTCCAGATAGAAATTATCTTTGCCGAATATATGCCTGAATTGGTCAGCAGTTCTTTTAGCGCCGGCTATTTCGTCAGAAAGAATTAGATGCGGTATCTCTCCCTTGAGGCAAGCCGAAAGGCCTATAAGGCCGTCATTATATCTGGCCAGCGCTTCCTTGTCTATCCGGGGCCTGTAGTAGAAACCCTCGAGATATCCGATAGAAACAAGTTTCATGAGGTTCCTATATCCAACCTCATCCTTTGCCAAAAGAAGTAAATGGAATGATGCCTCCTTGATTCCATGGCTTGATTTTTCAAAGCGGCTGTCGGGCGCGATATAAACCTCGCAGCCAATAATGGGTTTGACGC
>JAUWBJ010000102.1 GCA_030605095.1 Candidatus Omnitrophota bacterium
AAAATAACGTAGATATAGAAATAATACAATCCAACCATGAAGGTGAAATCGTAGATATAATCGGGAGGTCAAAGAAAAATAAAACTTGCGCGATTCTAATAAATCCCGCTGCTTATACACATACAAGTGTCGCAATAAGAGACGCCATAGCGGCATGCGGCGTGCCGACAGTTGAAGTCCATCTCTCTAACATATACGCAAGAGAGGAATTCAGGCACACATCTTTAATAGCGCCTGTGGCGAAGGGGCAAGTCTCTGGATTTGGATTAAAAAGTTATATATTGGGCTTTGAAGCCCTTTTAGATTTAATAAAAAGCTGAGTTCACAAAATTGACATTGTCAAAAGTGTGAAGTTAAAAATAAAATATTTAACCAAGGTAGCGAAAATAACAAAAAATATTTTTAACGCTGTATCAAAAGAGGTAAAACCCGGGGTTCGCGAAAGTGAAATCGCGCGGGAAATAAACAATATTATAAAGAAAAAAGGGCTCAAACCCTCTTTCGGTATAATCGTTGCAAGCGGCCCGAATGCAGCAAAACCACACGCAAAAGTAACCCGGAGGATTATCAAAAATCACGACGTTGTAGTTATCGATTTCGGAGTAATCTATAAAGGCTACCATTCTGATATGACGAGAACCGTAACTATCGGCAAAATAAACGCTAAAATGAAGAGATTGTATAAAACCGTAAAAACCGCTCAAAGAATGGCTATCAAAAGAATCAGGCCGGGCCTAAAAATTTCGGATTTTGTAAGCGGTATCCACAACTATATGAGAAAAAAAGGATTTGGCAAGTACATCTTACACGGCCTGGGTCACGGTATTGGAAGCAAGATTCATGAGGCGCCAAAGTTAACGGAAAAAAACCGGGGTAGATTAAAGAAGGGCATGGTCATAACAATCGAACCCGGCCTTTATATAAAACAAAGAGGCGGTATCAGGATAGAGGATATGGTCCACGTAACCGAAAAAGGCCCAAGGGTATTAACCCGATGATTACCGCCCGCCAGTTTAAAAGCGGATTTGTTATCGAGATAGAAAACGAGCTTTACCTCGTTTTAGGTTCCCAGCACACAAAGCCGGGGAAAGGCGGGGCTTTCGTTAAGGCGAGGTTAAAAAACCTGCAGAATGGAGCTATCGCGGAAAGAACCTTCAGGCCGGAAGACACATTCCCGCGGGCTTATATCGAAACGAAAAAAATGCAGTATCTGTATAACGACCATTCGACATATCACTTCATGGACCAGTCAACATACGAAGAGATACAGATAAAAAAGGACACGCTGGGTGATAACGTAAAATTTCTAAAAGACGGTATGGAGATTACGGCCTCCGTCTACAAAGATTCAATCGTCGGCATAGCGCTTCCTTCGTTCATTAACTTAAAGGTTACGTATACGGAAGAGTGGATAAAAGGTGACACAGCTAAAGGAGGTTCAAAGCCGGCTACGTTAGAAACGGGTGTGGCAATAAAAGTTCCTCTATTTATAAATACAGATGATATAATAAAAGTAGACACACGGACGGGTGGATACGCCGGCCGCGCATAAAGGACAAGGAGCCGAATATGAATATAAAAAAGATTGAAGAGGTTGTTCGCCTGATGGAGAAACATAATCTTACGGAAATCACCGTCGAAGAGGAAGGGATAAAAATCCATCTCAGAAAAGGGCACGCGGGTCACATAGAGAAGTCTATTGAGATGGTCTCGCCCGTACTGACGTCGGCCGGGGGGATGCCGACGCCGGGAAAGGAAGAAGAAAAAAATGTAGTCGAGATTAAGGCTCCGATGGTTGGAACCTTTTACCGCTCGCCCGCGCCGGATGCCAAGTCTTTTGTCGATATAGGAAACAGGATAAACGAAGGCGACGTACTCTGTATTATTGAAGCCATGAAACTCATGAATGAGATAAAATCAGAGGTAAACGGTAAAATCGTAGATATACTTATTGGAAACGGGGATCCGGTGGAGTTTGGGCAGGTATTATTTTTGGTGGAACCGAGCTAACTTATGGGGACAGGTTTCTTCCCGACACTAAACCTGATAATGAAACCTGTCCCCATCGGAGGCATATGTTTTCTAAAATATTAATAGCAAACCGCGGCGAGGTGGCAATAAGAATTATCAGGGCCTGCAAGGAAATGGGGATAAGCACGGTTGCGGTATTTTCTGAGATTGATTCGAGTTCCCTTCATGTGAGGCTGGCCGATGAGTCTGTGTGTATCGGAAAGGCGCCCGCGAGCGACAGTTATCTGAATATTCCCGCTATCATAAGCGCTGCGGAAATAACGGATGTCGAAGCCATACATCCCGGCTATGGTTTCCTGGCAGAAGACGCGCACTTCGCCG
>JAUWBJ010000048.1 GCA_030605095.1 Candidatus Omnitrophota bacterium
GCCTTACTTCTGTTTCCGAGCTGTTGAGGGTAACCGAGGAAGCGTAATGAGGTTCCATGCTAAATCTGAAATCCGAATATCGAATTTCGATATTCGGATTTAACGAAGGAGGTTTATTATGACAAAGAAGAATCAGTGGCTATCAGTGTTTATATCAGTGTCAATCAGTGTCCTCGCTGTCATCTGTATCGCAAGGGCAGGGACCCTCGAATTCGCCGGTGTGCCGGTGGACATTACCACTGACACCAACGAGGACTTGGTCATAGTCCCCGGTTCGGGCGGTAATGTCCAGATAGGAGATGCTTCGGGCACGAATTCTAACGCTACCTCAAACGATGACTTGCACATAACAGGCATTATTGAAGTAGACGGCGTAACTTACTGTAATGGTGGCATAATCTCCTCCGGCATATCCGACGCAGACGACGACACTAAGGTTCAAGTAGAAGAATCAGCTGATGAGGATAAGATACGATTTGATACGGGTGGAACAGAAAGAATGATTATAGACGATTCAGGCAACGTCGGCGTCGGGACGACGGCGCCAAAAACAAAACTTACGGTTGAAGGTGCTTTAACATTAAAAGAACAAGCAGCAGCGGATGCTGATACAGCAGCTTATGGACAGGTATGGGTTAAAGATACAACCCCCAATGAATTGTATTTTACTGATGATACCGGAACAGATTTGCAATTAGGTGTTAGTGTGTCACACACAATAGCAAGCCACAGTGACACAACAGCTACAGGTGCAGAACTTGAAGAATTAACTGATGGTAGTGAAACTACATTGCATAGTCATGCAAGTGGACAATCAACCCAAGTTGTTGGGACATCTGATATAAGCAATGATACAGGGGGTTGGGCTGATATGGCAAATATGTCAATAACAATAACAACTACGGGTGGTAATGTTCTTTTGCTTTTTTCTGCTTCTTTGCAAGGTGGAAGTTCAACTGATGATTATAACATAAGATTTGATATTGATGGTACCCCCCAACACATAGGTAGTATTACAAATACAGATGGTAGAAAAACATTATCAATACAATGGCTTGAAACATCATTATCTGCTGCTGAACATACTTTCAAAGTTCAATGGTATGATATTAATGGTGTAGTATGGAATTATGGTTCAATGTATCCAAGAGTTTTTACTGCAATAGAGTTGCCAAGTTAATATAGAATAAAGATATAGAATGTCAATTAGGATTGAACATAAACGAGAATCTAATGGGTAGCGGGGAATTCGGGGGACATAATACTTAATTTTGATGACCGAAACGCATTTCTTTCGTCATTGCGAGGAGCCGAAGGCGGTTGCGAGGAGCGTAGCGACGAAGCAAACTCGGAGCCTGAGATTGCTTCGTCGCCCCGACAAGTCGGGGCTCCTCGCAATGACAGGGGGGGGAGTACAGAGTAAGGAATGAGAAAGATTCAGTGTAAATCACTGTTAATATCAGTGGCAATCAGTGTCCTCGTGGCTTTCGCGTCAGAAGCGGCTGTGGTCGACACTTACTACGATGACTTCGACGACCGCCAGGCCGATGTCACCATAGACGGAGTTGACCACTGGAGCGTGGACAGGGGCAATACCAATTACGCCGTAACGCAAGGCGCGACAACGTTAACGGGCGAAGGTAATGCCATTGAGCTGGTCGGCGACGAGACTACGGTTAATGTTTCACGGGCAAAAGTTATCGGCGACCTTTCTCCCTGCTGGGTTGAGTTTTATGTGCGTTCGGGAGTCGGAAACGAGACACAGGATGTTCCGGCGGGCAAAGCCGCTGCTATTACGTTTGACCACACAGGAAAAATTCTTGCTGCAGATGGCTCCTCATGGGTGGATACGGAAAAAACATTTACAGCCGGGAAGTGGTATAGGGTTTTATTAAAACTGGATTTTTCATCTCATCTTTATGATGTGTATATTTTTCCGGCAAATGTCCCTCAGGAAACGTTTATTCCGGCTAAAGAGAAGCTTCAATTTATCGATACCTCGATTAGTTCTCTGGCAGGGCTTGGATTTGAAGGTGTTTATAATGCTGACCGGGAAGAGGATGACGATAGCTATATAGATAACTTACTGGTTAACTTCGTAAGAAGGCTCGAGATAATTACGCCTTCCCAGGTTTTAACCAAAGGCGAAATTTCAGAGGCGATAATCGTTCAATTGCAAAATGAGATTTCAGCACCGCAGACTGCATGGGAAGATATAACCCTGGAGTTACGCTCAGAGTCGGATAAGGGAGAATTTTCTTTAGATAAGGATGACTGGCAGCCCATTAATCAAATAATTATTCCTGAAGAGAATTTTCAGGGCGAATTTTATTATAAAGATACAGAAGTTGGGAATCCTGTTATATCCGTTAAGGAATATCCGGATAGGGGCTGGGAAGAGGCCCTTCAAAAGGAGAAGGTTGTAAGCGAAGCGGCTTATTTTGACGTTTCTCTTACCACTCCCCAGATAGCCGGTGAATATTTCGAAATGAGAATTACAGCCGAGGATGAAAACGGTGAGGTAGATAAAAATTATAATGGCACAGTCGAGCTACACGCCAGGTATGTTTCTCCCGAAACCGGCACTATGAATATTACTCCTCTCACTGCATTTGGTTTCGAAGAGGGGGTATTAGAGCCGGAAGCTATGTATCCTGACTGCGGCTATATTGAGATTGAGGTAATAGACATAGAAGAGCCGGATAAAAAAGGAGTTTCGGGAGAGGTTCTGTTTATACCGGCGAGTTTCGGCGTAACTTGTGAGGAAGCCCAGATAGTAAACAGGCCCTTTACGTTAGAAGTCACCTCTTTTAATGCGCAAAAAGACGTAACCCCAAATTATGAGGCGCCCTGTGAATTGGCCGTTGTGCCTGTTCGGCCCGAACATGTTTTAGAAGCCGCAATCTCGCCCAACCAGCTTGATGAGAAAGATTTTGACGCAGGCAGCGCTGAGCTCGAGGTTACTTATAACCGATGGGGCGAGCTCAAAATCAAAGCTCAAGACAGCGCCTACCCTTCCCGGATGGGCTTAAGTGAGATTGTTAAATTTCAGCCCGAAAGCATTAAAATTGAAGTAAAGCCCCCGCCGGGGGAGCGGAGGTTTTTCTATACAGGCGAAGAAATCGAACTTACCGTATCGTTATTGGATATAGCCGGAGAGCCGATAGTAAACTATTCAGGCAGTGTTGCAATAGACGCGACTTCCGGACTGGCTCTATTGCCTAGCTATCAGTTTACAGAAAGCGATGAAGGTACTCATACATTTGTTGTTACATGCGATTCAGCGGGCGAGTATTTTGTTACCGTAGAAGAAAGCACCGCTGGAATAAGCGCAACAAGCCCGGCTATAGAGGTAAAGCAGGCTACAATAGTAGTTATACCCAAAGAAACCCCTACGGGAACCACAGAGGTTATTATCATTATAACCGACGAAGAAGGCAATATTATTACTACAGAGAATGACCTGTTAGTATGGATAAGTTTACAGGAGGAATTTCCGAATGGCAGCGCTTTATCCACTGCGATTTTACGGCCGGTTATATTTCATAACGGCGTTTCAAGGATTATAATTACCGATCCGGAGGCCGAGGTAGTTACTATAACGCCGAGGTCCGAGTATAAATTTAAGATTAAGCAGGGCACTGTGACATTCGGCCGAATCGCGAAGAAGGGCATTGGGACTTTATTATGGAGAGAGCTGAGAGAATAGAAGTGTCTCGGGGTTTCACGCTGATAGAGCTTTTGGTATCGATAACCGTGGCTGTTATAATAGGCGCGGTGGTATATTTTAGTTTAAGCACGGCTTTAGAGAGCTGGAGATATACCAAAGACCAGCTTGCCCTGCAGAAGGTGCTGAATGAGGTGGTAGAAGAGATAACAAGCGGAACTGTTACCAGCTTTGGATTGAAGGATAGCTTAGAGGTTTTACAGGCAGGCAGGACTCGTATGGAATTTGTGCCTCCATGGACAGACGATACGCATACCGTAACGGAGCCGAATTTCATATATACGCTGAACAGCAGGATTAAACCTGGCACAGGCGTTCCGATTGCGGAAGCAAGGTTGCTTGAGACAGATGAATATGGCTCTATACCTGTGGCTGTAATTAAAGAAGGAGAGTCAGCGCGTTCAATGGTGAGATTGATGCAGATTGCCCCGCGTGGGCGAGAACTCCGTTTTACATATCACCCTTATGCGAAGGCAAACCCGGATGCAATTAAATATATATGGTGGGATTCCGAAGATAAAGAGGTTTTTTCTGAATACAAAGGCAAAGTTTCCAGTATTTCCAAGAATCCTTTCGGCATAAAAATAACCAGGATGGAGCTACGGTATTACGACAAGGCCAATAATCTTATTACTGAATCTGAATGGATGGATAAAGATGATTTAAATCTCATTACGGGAATTGAATTTTTTATAGAAGCAGAACTGGGGCAATACAAGAAGAACGGCTTGAGTTTCGTCAGCTTGCGTAATGCGCCTATGCAGTCGGGTTGTCTCCCTCTTTCCGAACAAATGCGCATACCGATTCCGGACAGTTATGATATACACACCCTTCTTTTAAAAAATATAAGCGGCGTATCCAACGAAGATGTTTTACAGTTAAAGGCAGTGTCGGAATCAGGCAAGGACTGGAGAATAAAAATAGTTTTTGGCAGAGTAGGTTCAGCTGAACCTAAAATCGAGCGCTACGTTATCGAATATCCGCCCGGGCACGTAGTATTTACGGAATATCCCAAAACAGGGGTTAACTGCGGACTCAATCTTCTCATGCTCGGCTCTAACGGCAGATACGATTATGACTATGACGGCGAAGATGTCGAAGATATTGTTATACTGGAGGGCGATGTTTTACTCAAAGTCGAAAGAATGGATGCGGAGGGCGTTGGTTTGTTTGTGCGGCCCTGAGGGCACGAATAAACTAAATCGCTTTTCGTGGCTATTAGTGTTAATATTCGTGGTTATTAGTGTCCTCACGCTTACTTCAACGGCGCTGGCAGAGGACCGGACGTGGTCAAGTGCAGGTGACGGCGCGAGTTGGTCGGATGAAGAGAACTGGTTTCCCGAAGAGGTTCCGACGTTGACAGATGATGTTACGATAGATGATGAGGACGCGTCGGCTGTATGCGACGAAACCTTTAGCGCGAAATCGATTATAATCGGCGGACAGGAAACTTCCAAGCTGACAATAGAGAAATTTATTTATGGCCAAATTAAACCGGCATCAACATCGGATACGGCTATATCAAATCGTAAAGGGGGAACTCTTCTATTAAAAGGAGTAGGAATAATAACGGTTCACGGTAAATACGAAGATTCCGAAACTTCTCTTGCACCCGAACCAAGTTTTCTGTTTTGGGTTGAATAAAACACGCCTTCCCCGGCCTGAAAAGAGTCTACACCTCTCGTGAATAATTTACCCGTGTTAAGAATTAAAAAGTTGCTTGACAAACAGGATTCAATACTATATAGTATGCCATACTATGCAGGTGAAAAATTATATAGAAAGAAAAAACCTCGAAAAAAAGCTACACCTTTTCAAGAATACCTGTCACAAGAATCACCTGAAGATTACGCCACAGCGCGTAACAATTTATAAAAAGCTCATTTCCTCTCAAGAACACCCTTCCGCTACCGATATCCACCGAAAAATAAAAAATATTTTTCCCGACATATCCCTTAATACCATTAATACCAATCTGTTAGCTTTTAATAAGATAGGCCTTATCAATGTTGTAGAAGGTTCCGGGGATGCTAAAAGATTTGATGTTAACCTCGACCCGCATCACCATTTCAGATGTCTGGATTGCAATAAGATAATAGATTTTTATAATAAAGATTTTGAAAATATTAAAATCGCCGAAGAGTTAATAGAGGAGTTTACTATTACCGATAAGAAACTTCATTTAGAGGGTATATGTGACAGGTGTAAAAGTGGATATGCCTGGTTCGGAGAAGATGTGGATAATGTTAATTATGGAAGATCGAAAAAAAGGAGGTAGCCATGGAAAAATATGAAACTACAGTTCACGTCATAACCAAAGGTGAAAATGCGTTTGATGCCGGAGAAATGGCCGGTAGGTTGATAGATATCGAGAGAATGGTTGAGGATATGGTTGTTAGTTGTGAACCCACTTGTCCTGTCATCCCTTGGAGAGGAAAAAAGGCAAGGGTTAAAAAATATGAAACTACGGTTCACATCATAACCGAGGGTGAAAATGCGTTTGATGCCGGAGAAAGGGCCGGCGAGCTGGTAGATATTAGAAAGATGGTCACTAATATGGTCGTCAGCTGCGAACCCACCCGTCCTGCAATTGTTCGACCAGTCAGATTAAAAGTAGAAAGAAAACAAGACAGCCAATATATAAAACAAGAAATAACAAGATAATTTAATAACCAGAATTATATTGAATTTTTTATATAGTCAGATACGATTACCGCATCCTCTTCCTTTATAGACAAAAACTCATTTCCGAGTTCATAGTTGTTACCCGCCAAAAGTTTTTTTACCCAAACAACCCTGGAAAGAGCCCTTACCGGCTTTTGAGTGATGGGTAGATTTATTTCGATAAACAATCGAGAGTTTAAACTGACAGGATAATCGCTTTTAAGCTTTACACCATTTTCGCTAAGATTTTTCGTTACCGTATTTTTATTCACATAAGTATCTCCATACAGTTTCTTGAATCGCAAAGGTAGAGATGTATTAACTCTTGGATATCTGCGTCTTTCACTAAACTGTTGCATTAGCCCCTCCCGTTCTGCCAAGCTTGGTTTTAATTTCAATACATAATACCATATTATCACATTATCACAAGGATAAATGAACAATATTTTTTGATTGAAGTTTGGGCATCGGCATATTACAATATAGGAGACAGGGATTTCACAAAAATAAGGACACTTATTAAAAGAAGCACATAAGGAGGTGAAAGAAAATGGCGAAGTTTTTGATGTTAGGTAAATACTCGTTAGAGGCGGTTAAGGGAATCGCGGCATCGCGTACGGAGAAAGTAATCGATATTATTAAAAAATCCAACGGCTCGGTAGATTCGATGCATGCATTGTTAGGCAATTACGACCTGGCTTTTTTAGTGGATTTCCCGGGGAATGCCGAGGCGATGAAGGCCTCGATAGCGATTACAAAATCGACCGGTATCGCATTTACCACTTCTTCCGCGGTAACCGTAGAAGAATTTGATAAAATAGTATCTTAAACCGTCCCTCCTCCTTAAAAATCGGGAAGTGGGAATTAGTGGGGGGTGTTGAATACGGCGAGAGAAAATGAAATAAAGCGGCCCAAAAACGTATTTTTAAAGACATGGCGTCCCTATATCTTGATTGCGGTTATAGGGTTTTTGCTTTATTTTAAGACTTTATTTTTTGATTTTACTTTTTTGGATGATAATACTCTGATTCTGGATCATTATCATATTCTTAGAAATTTATCAAATGTTTTTCAGATTTTCAGAGAGGATGTATTCCGCAATCCGTATGCAGGCGCTTATTACCGCCCGTTACTGACGCTGTCATTTATGTTTGATGCGCAATTAAGCGGCACGTCTCTTTTTGCGTATCATCTCACAAATATAATAATTCATCTTTCAGCCTCCTGTTTGCTCTTTTTGCTTCTGATAAAACTCGGATATGAGAGAAGGCTGGCACTATTTTTTTCCATGCTTTTTGCCACTCATCCGGTATTAACACAGGCAGTGGCCTGGGTGCCGGGCAGGAACGACTCATTATTAGCGCTTTTTACGCTTTCGGCCTTTATCTGTTTTTTAAATTTTTTAGAAAAAAATATACGGAAATACTATTTATGGCATTTATTCTTTTTTGTTTTAGCGCTTTTTACAAAAGAGACAGCTTTGATGTTAATCCCGGTCTGCCTCTTGTATCTTCAGTGCATAGTCAAGGAAAAGCTGTTTTCATTCAATAAAAGAATTTTCTTGATAGGGTGGATTGCTGTTGTGTGTTTTTGGTTTTTGCTGCGCCAGAGTGCCCTGGAAAATAACCCGATGGTATTTACTATTTCAAATATAGGCAGGGCTTTTTTGATAAACTCGCCTGTTGTTGTTCAGCTCATAGGCAAGGCCTTTCTACCTTTTAATCTTTCAGTTTTACCTATAATACAGGACACAACTTTTGTTTATGGCGTTATCGGCATAATTTTACTGCTCATAACGCTACTTCTTTCTAAACATAAGCGTTATAATTTTATCGCCTTAGGCCTATCCTGGTTTGCCCTTTTTTCCATCCCCCCTTTGATGTTGCATAATCCCGCCCTTGCATTTGGCCATGATTATCATTTAGAGCATAGGATTTATTTGCCGCTTATCGGGCTTTTTATAGCGTTACTTGAGACCGACTTTATAAAACGTATAAGCGCCAGGAAATATTCAATAATTTTAGGCACTTCGGTTATATTTATTTTCTGTATGATAACTTTTAATCACAGCAACAATTTTAAAAACAGGCTAAGTTTATGGAAAAACGCAGTTAAAACCTCACCTCATTCGCCATTGGCCCATAGAAATTTGGGAGCGATACACTATTTAGACGGTGAGCTAGATAAGGCTGAACGGGAATATATAGAATCTCTCAAGCTTAATCCCTACGAGCCGGAGGCGCACAGCAATCTGGGCCTTCTTTATATGCAGAGAGGCATGTTTGAAAAAGCCGAAGATGAATACAGAAAAGAGTTGGCGATCAATCCTGGCTACGATAATGTCCACTTTAATCTGGGTGTGCTTTGTTATAAACGGGGTAATTTTAAAGAAGCCGAACGCTTATGGAAGAAGACAATAGAGATTAATCCGAATTATGTCGCTGCCTACCATAATTTAGTTATTTATTACCATAGCGAGATGGATTTTGAGGAGGTCCGTTATTATGCTGATCAGCTTTATAAAAAAGGCGCGGATATTAGCCCCGGACTTCAAAAGATTATCAATTCCAGCCGTAGGTGAATGAGGAAATAAAACCCTTGCTTCAAAGGTAGGATCAGGTTCAGTTTGAGAACCGTCCCTTAACATTATTAATGACAAACTCCTCAAATACATTAGGAAAAAGGCTATTGCTAATAGGCCTTTTTATATTCATCAGCCTATTTTACGCGCAAAAAATATACTTTGTAAATGCCGACTTGGGCAGGCATATCAAAAACGGAGAAGTCTTTTTAGAACAGGGCTTTCCCATCTCAACAAATTACTATTCTTATACCGAGCCCGACTACACGGCATTTAACCACCACTGGGGAACAGGGGTTATTTTTTATTCCGTATGGAAATGGCTTGGATTTAGAGGCTTGTCCGTTTTGAATGCCTGCCTTTATTTGTTGGCATTTTTATTCTTTTTTAAAATAGCCGAAAAGAAGTCCAATTTTAGCTATGCCTTCTTTTTCTCGGTATTAAGCATCCCGCTTATTAGTTCTAGAACGGAGATAAGGCCTGAGAGTTTTAGTTTTTTACTGATGGGCCTTTACTATTATCTACTGTACCTTTTCTGGCAAAATAAGATTTCTTTCAAGAGGCTATTTATTATAATAATACCCCTGCAGGTTTTGTGGGTCAATATGCATCTTTTTTTCATCACAGGGCCCTTTTTGATCGGGGTATTCTGGCTTAATAGTTTATTCAACAAAAGGTATATAAGGCCGGTCAAACAGTATGCTACCCTGGGAGCCGCCGCATTGCTGGCCTGTTTTATCAACCCTTACGGTTTAGGTGGTTTTCTTGAACCTTTTATGATTCTTCGTGAATACGGTTATATGATTGCCGAAAATCAGTCTGTCATTTTTATGCAGTCCAGATTTCCAGGCAACCCTATTTATTACCATTTTGAAGCGATGTTTTTAGTTACAGTAATCAGCTTTATTTT
>JAUWBJ010000063.1 GCA_030605095.1 Candidatus Omnitrophota bacterium
CCATAGGACAGGAGGCAACCCTCCCCCTTACAGACAGAATGACCCTTAAAAGCTATATGAACACTAAAATAGCCCCCTTTCACACCACTGAAAACATCGGCTATAACTCAAGGATAAAGCTCCTGAAGAACCTCTACGCAAACGTAAACTTCGAAAGGAATAAAATAGAGAATAACGCCACCATCTCTGACTATAACTCCCAGTCCGCCTCGCTTGAATATATAGATGAAAATGACACAATAGGCGCAAAATTCGAGCACAGAGATGAGAATGAGATTACCCGCTACAATCTATTCACAAATGCATCTCTTAACCTTTGGGAAAACGCCAGAATCCTCGGAAAGACAGAATACACCTGGAAGCGCGATAAAGACACAAAAGAGACCCAGGAAGATTATAAAAGGGCGCTTTTAGGATTTGCCTATAGGCCCATCTATTCTAACAACCTTAACTTCTTCGGAAAGTACGAATATAAAGAGAACCTATATCAGGATAGCCTAATCCCCCTTGATACACACACCCACATAGCAAGTGTAGAAGGCGTATTAGATCCATGGAGCTTCTTAACCGTATCAGGAAAATACGCCATAAAACAGTATAGCGAAACCGGCGGTAACCTCTCAACACAATCTCTTACAGATATGTTCACAGTAAGGCCCTCTCTTAAATTAAGTGAATACATAGACATAACCGGTATATACAGGCGTCTTCAAAACTACGACATAAACACAACAAAACACCTCGCCTCTTTAGAGACAGGGCTTACGCTATTCGGCCATCTAAGAGTGGCGGGTGGTTATAACTTCGTGCAATACGATGATACAGACCTCCCTGATGAGGAGTACAAAGGATACGGCCCTTATGTACAATTAACGTATAAGTTTTTGGAGGATACAGGGAAGTTTCTTGAATCGAGAAAAGAGATGCTAAAACGGCTCGATGATGAATTTATACTTGAACTTTACAAAATCGGCATAATACCAAGCGACATTAGGTATTTCAAAAAAGCAAAAGCCTGTTATTCTCAAGCGCGTAAGTGGTATAGGTTAGGGCAATATGAAAAAGCGCTTGAATCTCTCCGGCAGGGTATGGAGTCTTATTCCCTGGCGGAAAAATATATTGATAAGGCCAAGGTAAAAGAAAAGCTTTTTATAGTTTACTTAAAACGAGCGAAAGAATTTTACGAATACGGCATAGAGGAAAAAGCGTTTGAGGTTTTAGAGAAAGCGTATGAGATAAACGGTTATGATAAGACCCTTTTGGGGTTTATGGCCGAGGTGCGGTCTAGGATAAAAGAGAAGAAGGCGAAAAGGAGAGAAATCCTTGAAGTGAAACATAAGGGCATTGAACGGATTGCAAGGATTAAGGATGAAAGAAAAGCAGTTCTTGAGAAGGTAAAATTACATCTTGCAATCGGGGAGAAATTTTATTCCGTGAAAGATTATGAAAGTGCTATAGCGGAATGGAAAAATGACATTTTAATCGCAGAGAAGACGGGCGCAATCTGGGAAAAAGATAGGAAGAAGTGGGCAACAGAGATAGCCAGGGAGCATATGAATATAGGGATGGAGTTATATGAAACAGGCGAGTTTAAGGAAGCTGTAACGGAATGGAAAAAAGGTATAGAAGTTATTCAGGGAGTTCTACAGGAGAGCCCTCTCTAAAGAAGGGAGCCCAATTATGAAAATTGAAAAGTTATCGTTAATAGTCTGCGTATTTATTATCATATTTTCTTCCTTTTTAACGGTAAGTTTTTGCCAGGATAACGAAGTAGAAGATATAAAACCCTCTTATTATGACGATGAATTAAAGAAACTCGCGGAGAAAATGAAGCGGCTCATTGAAAAAACAGAAAGCAAAGCCGGTAAGGCGGAGAAAAAAGAAGTCATTAAGAAGAAATATTTTGAAGAAGATCAGAAATTAGAAGAAATTGCCGCAAGGAAAAGAAAAGAGGAAGAGGCGGAAAAGATAAGGATAGAAAAGGAAAAGATAGGGATAGAGAAGGAAAAGATAAGGATAGAAAAGGAAAGAATAAGGCTGGAGAAGGAGAAAATAAGGCTAGGGATAGCGAAGGAGAGAGTAAGACTGGAGAAGGAGAAGATAAGGCTGGAGGAAAAGATAAGGATAGAGAAGGAGAAGCAGCAAAGACTCGAGAAGGAAGCTGAGGCCAGGAGAAAAGTGGATAAAGAGGCCAAGCTTGCCGAGCAGCAGAAATTGGAGCGCAAATCCGAGAGACAGAGGATAAAAATGCACGCCTGGACAGGCGGGATTATATTTATATCAACCTTCCTTATAGTTCTATTGGCGCTACTTTTAAGAAAGCCGGGGAAAGAGATAAAGCCGGAGATAAAACCGCCTGAAGTTAAAAGTAAAAAACAGAAAATCTTCGAGCAAGCGCGGCCGGAAAAAGGTATTTTTAGAGCAAGGAAGCTGAGAGACGTTATGAAGAAGAAACGCAAAGAGGGAGAAGGGCCTCCAAGCAATGACAAGCGCAAGAATCTTTTTGATAGGGATAAATAGGGGGAAATAAGAGATGGCGAGAGTTATATGTATAGTTAACCAGAAAGGCGGAACAGGCAAGACCACGACAGCTATAAATGTCTCTGCGCGCCTTGCGAACAAAGGTTATAGAACATTGTTAATAGACATAGAGCCACAGGCAAACGCCTCATTAGCTCTTGGCGTTGACATACACGCTTTGAAAAAGACCATGTATGATGTGCTGCTGGAAGAGGAAGTGGAGCTGGATGATATTATCATAGGGACGACTACTGAAAATTTGATGCTCGCCCCGACCCATGTTGACCTGGCCAACACGGATATAAATCTTGCGGATAAAACAGATAAACAATTCAGGCTGAAGAATAAGATAACCAAAATGCGCGCAAAGTTTGACTATATTTTAATAGACTGCCCGCCGTCTTTAAGCCTTCTTCCTCTCAATGCCCTTACGGCTTCTAAAGAAGTTATCATACCTTTGCAGGCCGATTACCTGTCACTGGAAGGGCTCGAACAGCTTATATCCACCATAGATAAAGTGCGCGATAAACTAAATTCCGAACTTAAGATATTGGGAATTCTATTTTGCATAGTTGACCGCAGAATGAAGATGACTACGCAGAGTATAGATATAGTCAAAGAAGATTTTAATAAGCTTGTTTTTGATACACAGATGAGATTGTGCGTAAAGTTGAAAGAAGCCGCTACGTTCGGGCAGAGCATATTCGAATACGCCCCTAAATCAAAAGGCGCCGAGGACTACGGAAAACTAACCGAAGAGATTACGGCAGGAGAAGAAAATGTATAAAAATAAAAAAAGGAGGAATTCAAACATGGTTATTCCGACAATAATAATGGGTATTCTGGCTCTGGTTTTTTCTATAATAGCATACCGTAAGGGACAGTTTACAACCAGCGTAAAGACATCTCTGGACATGGCCATTGAAATATTGCCTTTATTAATATTTGTATTTATTGTAGCCGGAGCGATAAGGGCCATCATTCCGCATGAACTTTTATTGAGGTGGATAGGGGCAGGATCCGGAATAAAGGGCATATTTATCGGCACGCTAGCCGGCGCGATTGCTCCGGGAGGCCCTTACGTCAGCTTGCCGCTTGCGGCCGGGCTTTTACGTTCCGGAGCAGGCATAGGAACCATGGTCGCTTTTTTAACGGCCTGGTCGTTATGGGCAGCCACGCGTCTCCCCATGGAAATAGGCATATTGGGCTGGAAATTCACATTGATACGGTTTATAAGCGTCTTCTTTTTTCCGCCCATCGCGGGTTTAATTGCACGAATGCTGGCCAGAATAATTAAAATTTAAATGAGGCCATGACTTATGTTAACCACTGTGGTTGACATAAGTCATAAGGCCGAATTTATCCCGAGCGAAGCGAGGGATCTATGTGGGGGTTGAAAATGAAGAAAAAAAAGTTTATTTCAATCTTACTACTACTCCTATCAGTTTTTTTATTTCAGGCGGTGAGCGCACATGCTATTTCCTGGGGCAGTAACGTGAAATCAGCCCTCAGAAAAGCAAAATCGAAGAAAAAACCGGTTATGGTGTATTTTTATACCAATTGGTGTAGCTGGTGTGAGAGACTGGAGAGAGAAACCTACTCTGACCTAAAAGTCAGTAAGCTGGCAAGAAAATTTATCTTGGTTAAGGTGAACGGTGATAGAGACAGAGATACCGTCGAAAAATATGACATAAGAGGATATCCTGCCGTTCTTTTTCTTGGCAGTAAAGGAAACACTATACAACAAGTCGAAGGTTATGTAGGCCCGGATGATTTTGCAAGAATTATGCAAGACGTTCTAAAAACAATAAAACCTGTTTCGGTAAAAAGATCGGTACGGGGAAAAGGGGGAGTCTTGTCTTTGAAAGAAAGGCCGAAACCCCCTGCGGTAAAAGAAAAAGAGGAGCAAGAAAAAGAGGAGCAAGAAAAAGCTTTTAAACTCAGCGGAATAATCTACCATCTTGAGAAACCAAAAGCCATTATAAATGATACCGTTGTTAAGGTAGGAGACGAGATAGACGGCGCAAAAGTTGTTGAAATCGCCGAAATGAGCGTTAAATTATACTATAAAAACCGCGAAATTGTCCTTGAAATGGAATAAAAGAAAACATTAACATATGTTAACGTTTACTTTGCTTGTCTCTTGACAAACCTGAATTTGTCAGGTAAACTTAACTGTTAAGAGTTATCAAAAGGTACAAGGCTAAGAATAAATGTTAACATATGTTAATAGATATATATACCCTACCATTCTTACCTATATAATGGTAGGGTATTTTACTATAATAAGGAGACTAAAATGAATACATCAGAACAGCTTCTTTCGCCGAAAAAACTGGCAAAAATTTTGCAAGTCTCAACAGCTACGGTTAACTATTATACTAACCTGGGGCTATTTAAACCTACAGACAGAAAGGGAAATTTAAGGCTTTATGATAAAAGAGAAGCAGTCGGCATCTTTGAGAAAATTCAGCAACTGAGAAAAGAGGGATATTCTTTACGGCTTATTCAACAGAGGCTTGAAAAAGGATACAGTGTTTAAATAAAGGGGGGTGACAGGAAATGGATGAGGAAATTAAATCTTTTTTTGCACCATATTTTTCACAAGGACACAATACTCACGGGAAGACATCAATTATTACTATCGCTAACCAGAAAGGCGGCTGCGGAAAGACCACAACGGCAATAAATCTTTCGGCGGCATTGGCTAAAAGAGATTTCAAGGTGCTTATAGTGGACCTCGATTCACAATCTCATGCCTCACTCGGCATAGGCGTGGATATGGAGAATTTAGATTGCTCGATATATGACGTGATAGTAAAAAATATTGACATTGAGCGGGTCATCGTTTCTACCTATCTCAAAAATCTGGATATAGCCCCGGCCACGCCCATGCTTAGCGGAGCGCAACTTGAGATAGCGGATTTATTGGGACGGGAGGGGATTTTGAGGAATGTCCTTTACAAGATGCTCAATACCAGCAGGAAGGATTATGATTATATCATAATTGATTGTTCGCCTTCGCTGAATCTCCTGACAATAAACGGACTGGTAGCGGCGATGTTTGTGCTTATTCCAATCCAGACTCACTATTTTGCGTTGGAAGGGATGGGAGAATTATTTTCTACGATAAAGATTGTTAAAGAGCGCTTGAATGCCAACTTGCAAATACTCGGCATACTGCCCACCCTGGTTGACATGAGAACGAAAATGAACAGAAATATCCTGTCTCAGATAAAAGATTACTTTAGTGACAGAGTTTTCCAGACCGCCATTCGGGTAAATATAGCCCTGGCAGAGGCATCGGCGAGTAAGAAATCTATATTCGATTATGCACCGGATTCAAACGGCGCAAAGGACTACATTGCCGTGACCGAAGAGGTTATCGCTTTGACCAGACCGGAGAGAGTGCCAAAGAAAGATGAAAAAGAGAATGTCAAAAAAGACATCACCCGAGATACCTAAGGATATAGTAAAAGAGATATTCGATAAGCCGAAGTCAGCCAAGCGGCGTATCTCGGCCCTTTTTACCCATTATAAAGGTTCGCCTAAAATTATCTCTCCTTCCAGGAAAATACCTGAAATCTCCTCTAAGGTAAAACCCTTACCGGTAGCCATAGATATAGGCACCAAACTTGTAAAAATAGTTCGCTTAGGTGAAGGCGAGAGAAAACAGCTTGAAATTATATGCATTGACCGGGAACCCTACGAGACATCCGTGAAAGATGCTTTGAGAAAGCTCATAGAACGTAACAAGGTCGGGACCATTTGCGTATCAAGCCTGCCTGCAAGGGATGTAGAGCTTTATAATATGAGTTTTCCGCCGATGTCAGAGAAAGAACTCCAATCTGCCGTTCAATACAAAGTTTCTCAACTCAAGCCGTTTGGATTAGCGAGAGAAAATGTGATAACAAGATGGAAAATCTGGGAGGGGCAAAGAGTAATTATTGCCTGCGTGCCGCGCGAGGTAGTTGTCAAGCATATATCAATACTTAAAGATTCGGGATTTCACCCTGTCAGCGTCGGGGTGCCTCAGTTCAGTTTAGGCAACTTGGCTAAATTTTATAAACCGACAGAACATAAAGACGAGGTGACACTCTGGGTTCACATAGGCGAGGAGGAAAGTTTTCTTGCCATAGAAAAGGACTGGAGGCTCTGCTTTGTCAGAAAGATTGGATTGACTTCAAATCGGGTGGAAGATATTAAAGAAGAGCATGCGCTTATATCGCTTCTTGAGAACCTGGTAGTAGATATAGAACATTCATTCAAATATTTTTCGTATCAGATAGCCCAGTCCAGGATTACAAGATTTAATCGGGTAATATTGACAGGCGAGGAGGCCAATCTCAAGGATGTGGATAAATTTTTAAGTGCCAGATTGAGCGTGCCGGTAGAGCGTTTCAATACTTTTGCCATGTTCAAGATTCCGGAAAAC
>JAUWBJ010000028.1 GCA_030605095.1 Candidatus Omnitrophota bacterium
CCTGCTAGTTGTAGTTCCTTGATAATAAGTAAATCCTTTCCGCATGCAACAATTAATCCTTCTTTTTGAATGTCGATAATATCTCCGGGTTCTAATTTATCGCGGGAAAGCAATACATCGGATTTCCAGATTTTCAAAATCTTGTTATTTAAAAATGTGAATGCGCCTGGCCAAGGGATAAGGCCTCTTATCATGTTATGAATTTTGAGGGCATCTTTTTCCCAATTAATCAAACCGTCTTCTTTTTTTAATCTTGGGGCAAATGTCGCTTTTTTTTCATCCTGCTTCTTAAATGTAATTCTATCCTGTTCTACAAACCTTATGACATCTAATAACAAGAGGGCGCCTAAATCAGAAAGTTTTTTATTTAAGGATTCCGACGTATCTTCTTTTTCGATTTCAACAGGCCTTTGCAGCATTATATCGCCAGCATCCATCCTTTCGTTCATTCTTATTATCGAAAGCCCTGTTTGGTTTTCGCCGTTCATAATAGCCCAATTAACGGGAGCTGCTCCTCTGTATTTCGATAACAAAGAGGCGTGAAGATTGATGGAATAAAACTTCGGTATATTAAGAACGCCTTTACTGAGAATCTGCCCGAAGGCGACAACTACGAATAGATCGGCACGAAGTGATTTGAGGGGTTTTAAAGATTTCGTATCTTTTGCATTTTCAGGCTGATAAATACTTATGCCTCTCTTGGAGGCCATTCTCTTGACAGGCGTTACTGAGACCTTAAGACGCCTGCCCTTCTTTCTATCAGGCTGGGTGACAACTGCCAAAACTTCGTGCGAAGAATCCAGGAGATCCCGAAGTGAAGGAACCGCAAAATCCGATGAGCCAAAAAATACTATCTTCATATTGCTTTATCATTTTATATCTCCGTTGTGATTATTTCAATCTATTTTTTGTCATTAAATGAAATACTGGCTAAATTAAAAATTGAACGAATATATACCCGAATTCTCTAAGGCTGAAGAAATGTAGAGTAAAGGCTGAAAAAATGAATTGAAATTTTTGGAGCCTTAGGTTAAGATATCAAGCAATATAATAGGGTTGTTATATAACCGGGAAGATAATAATGGATAACCATACCAATAAAAGCCTAAAACACTCGGGAAAGATTATCTCGGAAGAAATGTTATTTTTCTGCACAAAATTATTGGCGATCCTTATGTTTATTTTATCTGTTATCTTAGCTATTTATCTTCTAATAGCGTTATTTAATCCCGATTATCAATTATCCCAAACGAAGATAACGCGCCTCCAGTGGGCACAGTTCAGATTTTTTATTGCCGGGTTTTTCATTGTTTTAATTGCGCTTATTTGTAGAAAATTCCGTATTTTTAGAATCCTCGCCAAGCACGAAACCTTTATAAATATAATTCTTGCAATAGTGACATTGGCGTCGTTCATATTTATATCCAATAATCTCTTAGGTATAAAATATTATCGCAAACCCCCAGAAGAATGTACGACTGTTTTTATCAGGGATAATAAACTTGGATGGAAATTAAGGCCGAACACCGAAGACCATTGGAAGGTGGGAAAATATGAAATAAATTCAAAAGGTCTAAGATCTCCCCACTCCGACTATGAGAAACCTCGTAACACAAAAAGGATTCTGCAGCTTGGGGATTCCGCGACAGTTGGTTTTGGATTGCCGTATGAAGGAACATCAGCATATATACTCGAAAACCTTTTTAAGAATAATAGACACGCTAAATATTCAATCGAGGTTATAAATACTGCGTGCGATGGCTATTCTCCGTGGCAAGAATATGAATTTCTGAAGGCAGAAGGCATAAAATATAAGCCAGACCTGGTTACTGTCGGTTTTGTTCTGAATGACGTTACCGAACAATTCAAGTTAACAAGGTTTGGCGGACATGATATTGGATTCCAGCTTTCCGAGACAAAAAATTATGGCGATGCTTCTCGATTTTCATTTTATTATATGTTGGTCCGAATGCCTATATACTTGTTTCTTGAGCGGGAATTCTTAAAGATTAGATTTGGTAAAAATATTAAAGAGGGGGCAAAAAAATTAGAAGAACTCAGGGTAAAAGATTTAGTTTTCAAGCATGACGATAAAACCGTTCAGCAAGCATGGAAGAAAACTTTATCAGATCTTCAAAAAATCAACGACTTTTGTTCCGATAATAAGATAGAGCTATTACTATTAATTTTTCCTTATACCTTTCAGTTTGATCAACCCGATTCGATGGCATATCCCCAGCTGATAATGAAAGATTTCTGCAACAGAAATGCTATACACTATATCGATTTTCTTAAAATATTTTCGGATGAAATGCAAAGAACAGGCAGAAAACGCGAATACTACTTCATGGATTTTGACCATCCTACAATAGATGGTAATATTCTTATCTCCTCGTCCATATATCATCATATTAATGACAATAACCTATTACAGAAAGAGTAATTTCAATTCAAAAATACTATCTTCATTTCTATAGAGATTTCATAATTAAATCGTATACATCTTCGGGCTTGATCCTCTTCAAACATTTGTTGTCTTTACAGGTAGACTTTCTATGATTAAAAACAGATAAACAGGGAGAGCAAGGCAAGCTTGAATATATCGTATAATTATTTTTACCCAAAGGACCAAAAACTTCCGGGCTTTCCGGCCCAAAAATAATGAATTTTTTTATTGAAGTAAGAGATGCTAAATGCCCTAAGCCACAATCATTAATAATTAATGCATTTGAGATATTGAACAATTCTAAAAGTTCCGGCAAGGTAGTTTCGCCAACTAAGTTTATGCATCTCTTGCTCTTTATAGCATTGTATAGTGATTTGGCCTTATTAAAAGCTATTTTGGTGCCAACAATAATAATATAACTGTTAACGTCTTCTAAAAGTTTTTTGCAAAGAGAAATAAAGCTATCCAATGGCCATTCTCTTAAGGGTAATATGCCTTCACCGGGGTTAACAAGAAATAATCTATCTTCTTTGTTAATCCCAAACTCTTTTAATCTGTCTCTTATTCGTTCTCTTATCGTGGATGACGAGATAAATTTTGGTAAAGTATCCCATTTTATTTCGATATTCTTTTCTAATTCGGGAGTGGATTTTTTTTCTTCTTTGACTACCTGCCATAAAGATAAATATGTTTGGCTAATATGAATTAAGGGGTTATATTGGATTTTATGCGTTAAAAGATTTCCTCGATATAGGCCTTCAAAGGTATAGCGGTAAAATCCTATTTTTTTACCGGCTTTACCCAGGTATGTAAGTATTGCGCTAAAACGCGAAAAGAATTCTAAATCAAAAATAATATCAATTCCTTCTTTCCTTATCCTTCTAATCACCCTCAAAGTATCTAACGCAAATAGCCGGATCGACTCCTGCCGTATAGTTAAAATATTTTTATCGCTTATTATCTCTTCTAATGCTTTAAAAACCTCTCTATTTCTTTCAAACGTAAGAAAAGATATTTCTGCACAGGGATACTCTTCCTTTATACATCGCAAGAGCGGGTAAGCTAAAATAATTGCGCCAAGTTCTGACAATTTGATAATGAGTATTCTTTGAGGAGTAATGGTCTCTTGTTTTCTCTTAAAAGAAATAAGTTTCAAAATAGAGTTTATGATAGTGAGTATAAAGCAGAGCGGCACCCCTATCCAATAGTCAATATATCTCATTAGCTTAATAGTCATAATCACTAAATGATATAATATATTTCCTGATGAGGCAAGTAAAATGTGCCACTTGGTAATCTAAATTCATCTTGACATCATATTACCAACTAAATTATAATCGTATAATCTGACTTAAATTTCTTATGAAATATTTAAAGTTTATTCTATTATTTGCGGCGATTCTATCAATTACACTATTTTCCCATTTTTCTCTAAAAGACAATTTTAATTCAGAGGTGCGATTTATAAATGACTTCGATAGCGGTTTGAAAATATATTACTCGCGAGGAGAGTGGTACCCCTTAAAGAAAGTGCCCTACCTGGAAACATTCAGTGAATATCCTCAATTAGCAACATATTTTTTTGCAGTGCCGCATGCAATGCTTTCATTTATTTACGGCACAAATTACGGCAGGTTGCAATATCATTTAATCTTTTCCGTTATTATGGCTATACTTTTATTTGCGTCAATTGTTCTTTTATATAATTTGAGGCTTAACAAAAGGTATCTGGCTTTTCTTATGTTATTACCGGCAAGTCTATATTTTTCATACAATAGATATGACATTCTGCCGGCATTCTTAAGTATCTTAAGTATCTGGCTATTGTCAAAAGAAAAATATAAATTTTCTGTATTCCTTTTGGCATTAGGGGTTCTGACAAAATGGTATTTAATTCTGCTATTCCCGATTTTTCTGACTTTTTATTATTCGAGATATAAAAAAATTAATCGGGGCATGATTTATATATTCTGTCTTACCTGTATTGTCTTTGTTTTATCGACGTTATTATCCGGTGGTATTGAAGCGCTCTTGGTTCCTTATAAGTTCCACATGGCGAGTGGTTTAAATAAGGAAAGTTTATTTTATCTCTTGAAATCTATTCTAGGTTCTGATGCGTGGTTTACTATCCTCTTTTTCTTGCAATTTTCGATTGTACCTTTGTGCATGATTAGTAAAATTAATTCCTTAGAGAAGGTGGTTAAGTGGGCGGGGTTGTCTATCTTAGTTTTTATGCTATTTGCAAAATTTTACTCGCCTCAGTGGATTCTGTGGGTTCTGCCGTTTCTTATACTGCGGGCGCAAAATAGGAAGGATATACTTCTCATTATAATCTTCGATTTAGTGACGTATTTATATTTTCCGGTTATCTATGACGGCTATCCGAATCTTCTCTATCCGATAATCGTTATAAAAACGATTATTATCTTGTATCTTATTACTACAATTTTTAAAGATGTTACCGGTGATATCGATATAAAATCTAGTTTCCTACATCGATATCGGGTCCACGTCAATCGCTAAAATAACCCCCGGAGGCCTTCTGTAATGCGCAAGTGTCTTCTTTAAGGCCTCACACATAGTGCTTCTGTTCTTGCCTTTTAGCAATACATTCCATCTGAAAAAACCCCTTACTTTTGATATAGGAGAAGGCGCGGGCCCGACTATTTCTATATCTTTTAGTTTTTTAATCAAAAAATCCCTCAACTTATGTGCCGCATCAAGGGTTCTCTTCTCGTTACGCGACCGCATGGTTAACTTTATAATATACTTAAAAGGAGGAAATGAGAGTTCTTTTCTCGTTTTAATCTCTTCCCGATAAAATTTCTCGTAGTCATGTTTTGAGGCGGACAAAATCGCGTAATGCCCGGGTGCGTATGTCTGTATGATAACCTCGCCTCCTTCTTCGCCCCGGCCTGCGCGGCCTGCAACCTGGGTAAGAAGATTAAAAGTCCTTTCACTGGCTCTAAAATCCGGCAGATTCAACGTTACGTCGGAGTTTACGACTCCTACAAGCGTAACGCGCGGGAAATCTAAACCCTTGGCTATCATTTGTGTTCCTACGAGGATGTCAAGATTATGTTTTTTAAATTCACCCAGTATCCGCGCGTGCGAGCCCCTTTTCGAAGTAGCGTCAGTGTCCATTCGAGCGATTCGCGCCTCGGGAAAAAGCCGTGCGACTTCACTCTCTACCTTTTCCGTGCCGATACCGAAGTATTTCATATATGAACTCCTGCACTGGGGACAGATGTCCGGTGGCGACATCCTGAAGTTGCAATAATGGCACATGAGACTCTTTGTTTCGTAGTGATAGACTAAAACGCTATCGCATCTTTTGCATTTCAGCACCAATCCGCATTTCTTGCAATTTACATAGGTGGAGAAGCCCCTCCGGTTAAGAAAAATCATAACCTGTTGGCCCTTATCCAGCGCCTTCTGGATGCTGTCTATTAAAATTTTGGAAAACATAACGAGTTTTTTTCTCGTGGCAAGTTCCATACGCATATCAACAATTTTTACCTTCGGCAGGTCTCTGTCGTCTATTCTTTTGGTAATTTTTACAAGTTCAAATTTCTTTTTCTCTGCAAGGTAATAACTTTCAAGAGAGGGTGTTGCACTTCCGAGAATAACAGGGCAATTCGAGAGCCTTGCCCTCATCAAAGCAACATCCCTTGCGTGATACCTCGGCACATCTTCCTGCTTATAGCTTGTTTCGTGTTCTTCATCAACAATGATAAGCCCCAGATTCTTCACAGGGCTGAAAATAGCCGAACGCGCGCCAACTACGATTTTCGCCTCACCGTCTGTGATTCTCTTCCACTCCCTATATCTCATAGAGCCGATTAATGCGGAATGTACCACCGCAACCTTCTCGCCAAAACGCGAAGTAAATCGTTCTACCGTTTGTGGAGTAAGAGCGATTTCAGGAACCAGAACAATACTTGTCCTGCCCTTATTGAGCACCCTTTCTATGGCCTGTAAATAAACCTCTGTCTTACCGCTGGCAGTAATTCCGTGCAAGAGAAATGTCTTATAATCTTCTCTGTCTATCTTAAATAGCACGCTCTTTAAAACTTCCCTCTGCTCTACGGTTAATGACAGGGGTTTGGTGGGGACAGGTCTTTCATCAGGAGGGTATAGTGTCGGGACAAGACCTGTCCCCACACGTTGCTTTACCGATACCTTGCCCTTTTTAAGGACGCTCGGGACAGTAGCTGCTATGGCCTGGCCCCACGAGCAGAGATATGTCTCTGAAATCCATTTTGTCAATCCCAGGAGATGATTTGAAATAATAGGTTGTTCATCTATAATCTTTTTTATGTTTTTTATGCCTTTTGCATCGGACTTATCTTTAAAACCTATGATGTAGCCCACAACGTCTTTATTTCTAAATGGGACAAATACGCGCTTTCCAACTTCGGCTTTCTTTCTGGATGTCTCCGGAACGCGGTATGTAAAAAGTCTGTCGACGGGTATGGCTATGGCAATATCAGCAAATTCTTTCACTGAACATCTCACGTGGGCTTTTAGGATTGAATTTTTTGTGTCTGGGAAAGTTTATTATCATCGCATATATTTTAAATGTAAGATATCGTTTTAAATTCGAAATGCCCTTTGCAGAATAGAGATTAATATTCTTTTTGAAATCGTACCACAAGTCTCTTGCGCGCTTGCCAACTACCGTCCTTGTAGCATCCATAACTTTTGTATCAAAAGAGAGATTTCTCGAATGAACCGAAATGTCTGACAGAATCTCGTCGAGACAGAGAAACTTTACGCCTTTTGCTGAAAGCTTCAAAAATAAGTCCCAATCCTCGTGGCATGCCAGGCCTTCATCGAGTGCCACTTTTTCAAATATTTCCCTTCCGAGCATAGCTGTAGACATGTGAATAAAATTGTTTCGCTTAAGAAGATAAAATATGTCTCCCGAAAAATGAAAGTAAGGGCTTTCGATATGTGAGCGGCTGCTTCCTTCCAGAAAATAGCTTTCGTCAGTATAGGATACGCCGCACCCGGGAAAGCGTTCCATTAAGGAAAGTTGCTTTCTTATTTTGCCGGGAAGAAATTTGTCATCGGCATGCAAAAAACATACGTAATCACCGGATACCTCTTTCAGGCCAACGTTTATCGCGTGGGAGACCCCCTTATTTTCTGTTACAAAGTATTTTACTCTTTTATCGTTCAGGTATCGCTGTACAACATCTTCCAGGCCGTCTGTTGAACCATCATTTACGATTATAATCTCGAGGTCATGGTAATCCTGATTTAAGACGCTATCGAGCGCCCGGCTGATATATCCTGAAGCATTATAAACAGGTATTATTACGCTTACTTTTGACATTGCTACCCCATCCACCCCGGGGGTGGATATTGGGTTTCTAAATACTTCTGACATTTATTCTAAATCGTCGGTAACGGGTGTTTTTTTGTCAATCGTCTATTAAACCGCCTTACTTTCATCTTGTCTATTTTTCGCTTAAATCTTAAGCCTCTGGACATCCTTGTGGTCTCCTCAAGGGCCTTGTTTAAAAACTCGTAATCTATCCCTTTTATCTTGGGCGCCGTCGGATTTCTTTTGTATTCGGTGTGTCCTTTTATGAGCGATAAATTATTCTTTTCACAATATTCAAAGAGGTCGCTTCCCGGAAACGGCGTGTAGAAGGTCGGACTCGGTGTATAAGGCTGTATTTTCTTTATCATCTCCAGGGTCTGGCTTGTCTCTTCTTTGGTTTCCGTGGGGACACCAAGCATAAAATTGGCAAAGATGCGTATGCCTAATTTCTTGCATATTTCAGCTGATTTGTAGTTCTCGTCAACAGTGATACCCTTACGCAGGAAATTCAGTATTCTCTGGCTTCCCGATTCGAATCCTATCAAAAGCATCGCCAAACCGCATCTTTTCATATCTTTAAAAAGCCCGGGATTTTTCACGATTATATCGGGGCGGGCCTGACATACAAAAGGTTTTCTAAAATCTTTTCTGTCATATAGTTTCAGAAAGCGCTCTACCCATTTTACATCTTCCACAAGGCAGTCATCGTGAATCATAAGGCTCTCAAGTCCGATGTTTCGCTTTGTAAATTCGAGTTCTTCCATAAACCGCTCGGGTGATACACGTCTTACCCTGGCGCCAAAAAGTTTTCTCTCTGCCGGCTGACAGAAATTACAATTATAAATACATCCTCTTCCAGCAACGCTCGTAATAAACGGCATCCTTAAACACGGTGCCCATGGCGATTCTAAAGTCTTAAATAAAAATCTGTCCACAAAAGGAATCTTATCGAGATCGGGTTTATCGCCTGTTATAACCTTAGACTCAATGTTTTCCTCTATGATGTCGTTTAAGACTTTGGGAAGCGTTATTTCGGCTTCCCCTTTAAATATATAGTCAATATGGGGATTGCCTATTAACTCTGATTCCATTATGGTAGGGTGAATTCCACCTACGATAACCTTTATATTGCTATTTGTATTTTTGATGATTTCTGCCGATTTTACCGCTACGTCGAAGTCCACGCTCATCATCGTTATGCCGACTATATCAGGATTTATCTTTCTTACAAGTCCGGGTAATTCCTCCCACCCGAATAGCTGTCTCAAGTCTATAAGCGAAACTTCATGGCCCTCTTTTTTAAGGGCTGAACTTATATGGCATAAACCGTGCTGCATATAAGCGGTTTTGCGCCTTACGCCGCATGCAAAGCCATCCATGGCAATACCTGGGTATAATAGAGCTGTTTTCATATCGTTTCTGAACCGTTTGCGATTTTCCGTTCAACCTGTCCCCCTCTTCTGAAGCTGTTTCACGCGTATATTTACGCCTGAAACAGCTTCAAAAACGCGGGAAATTGCAAACGGTTCATTTCTCCAGTTGATTTCGAATCTTCTTCATATCTTCCCAGACTAATCGTTTATCCTGCGGATTACGTAGAAGATATGCCGGGTGGAATGTCGGCATTAATTTAGTCCCCCGATAATCAGAAAACTTTCCTCTAAGTCTTGTTATCGATTCCTGGCTTCTTAAAAGTGTCTGGGCGGCAAATTTGCCGAGAGCGCATATAACCCTGGGCCTTATGAGCTCTATTTGCTTAATAAGATATTCCTCGCATGTCAATATTTCTGTGGGCAAAGGATTTCTGTTATCGGGTGGCCTGCATTTTAAAATATTAGCGATATAAACGTCTTTTCTTTTTAATCCTATTGATTCTATTATTCTTGTAAGAAGCTTACCTGCCCTGCCTACAAAAGGAAGGCCCTGAAGGTCTTCTTGCATACCGGGTGCTTCTCCAACGAACATCAATTTTGCTCTTGGGTTACCGGCACCAAATACAACGTGTGTCCTTGTCTCGCAAAGGTCGCACTTGGTGCAGGAAAGCGCTTCTTTTTTTAAACCCTCGAGGGTATCAGCGGGGACAGGGGCGGGCTTCGCTGGGGACAGGTCTCTTCCTGACATTATACCCGATAATGAGACCTGTCCCCACTCCCCGGTTCCCGCAAGTTCTTCGAGTTCTATATATTTTCGAATAGACTTTATTATGTTCTCTAATTCTTTTTGCATACATTCCTCCACACACTTACGTGTGTGGTATCTCTCGTGGCACCGTGCATTCCCCACATGGAAGTGTGGGGTGTCTATACCAAATCTACTATTTTCTCTGCAGAATCTATAAGTCTTATCTTCTTAATATTATCTCTTAAAATATCCAATCTATTCGAACTGAGCAATTCCTTCACAATACTGATGAGGTCTTCTGGCCTATTAATCTTGAGCGCCGCATTATGTTTTTCTAAAAACTTGTAATTTCTCATCTCCTGGCCCGGGATTGGGTCTATCACGATCATCGGAAGAGCCGCATTCAAGGCCTCTGTCACAGTAATGCCGCCTGATTTAGAAATAAGTACATCGGAGGCAGACATCAGCTCATCCATATTGTCGACAAAACCGTATATTTTGAAGGCGTGTTTTGCGAGCTCTGCAATCTTCACAAGCGTATTATATAATTTCTTATTATATCCGCACACAACTATACCCTGAAAATCCTCTTCCAATTTATCCAAATGTAAGACAATATTCTTTAAAGGACCGACGCCGAATCCCCCTCCTAAAATAAAAATAGTCTTTTTACCAAGCGTTAATCCCATTTCCGACCTTAATTCTTCCGGATTCCGTTTCTTTGAAAACGATTTTGCACAAGGAATTCCAAAAGCCTTTATTCGCTCAAGGGGTATCCCCCTTCTTATCAAATCATCTTTGGTATATTCTGAACCGACAACATAGCAGTCTACATATTTTGATAGCCAGAACGTATGAGATTTATAATCTGTTATAACTGTTACGAGGCGTGAGTTTTTAAGAATTCCTTTCTTTTTCAAATGAGCAATAACCTCTAATGCAAAGAAATGCGTTACAATTATGGTCTCAGGCCTTATTGCCAAAAGAAGTTTAACAAGTTTTTTGGAATTTATATGATTTGTCAATCGCCTTATCGGCCTCATTACGGCATAAATCCATGGATTATCCAGAATATAATAGAAAAAACCCCATAAAGTCGGGAGGTATTTAACAAGGGCAAGGTATACAGCGTTGTAGGAAGCTTTAAAAAAGCGATTTGTATAATCTAAACTATCTTTTAAGAATACGTCTTTTCTACCGCTTTTATCGAAAGCTTCCTTAATAGCGATTGCTGCTTTTTTATGGCCTATACCTGCAGTGGCATAAAATATTAAAATCTTATTCATATCGAGGATTTTTACTATTTTGATTTAAAAAATTTTGCATTATTTTTATCCCAATCTAAAACTTTATCTACTCCGCACCCGACGTTAATTTCAGGGAACCATTTCAATATCTTCTTCGCCTTTGATATATCTGATATATACACCTTCTGATCCGAAGGCCGCCATTTATCAAAATTTATTTTAAATTTTTTACTAGTTTTCGTTTCTACCATCTTTATAAATTCTAAAAGCGAAAGGGTATTCTGGGGCCCTCCCCCGATATTAAAAACCTCTCTGTTTAAGTCTGATTTTACAAATAAATCAAAGGCGCCAATTAAGTCTTCCACATAAAGCACGTCTCTTACCTGTTTTCCGTCTCCGTAAATTATAATTTGGCGGTTCATTATATTGGATATGATAAAGTGAGCCAGCCAGCCCTGATCTTCAAAACCAAACTGCCGCGTTCCGTACGTGCAGCTCATGCGAAACACAGCCGCTTTTATACCATAGGTATGGGAGTATTCTTGTGTGTAAATATCGCCTACGTATTTGCTTACCCCGTATGGAGTATGTGGCGTCAGGTCTATCTCGAAATTTTCGTTGATGGCGCTCATATCTCTGAAGCTGTATCTTGTATCTTTTTCGATTAATGCTAAATTGCTGACATTCTCGCCATAAACCTTATTTGTCGAACAGTAGATAAAACAGCTCCGCGGGCATATCTTTCTCATATATTCAAGGACATTGAATGTCCCGAAAGCGTTTATTGTATAGTCTTCGGTAGGATCGCCGATCGAAAAACCCACGCCCGGCTGGCCTGCCGTATGTATAACGACGTCTATATCCTTGCTAATGACCTTTTTAAGGTCTTCTATATTTCTTATGTCACCAAGCACCCTTTTTATGTTCTTGAATTTGGCCAGGTAGTTCCAGTTGAATTCCACGCTTTTCTTATCATAGCCGAATAATTTAGAACGCATAAGATTGTCAAAAACTATTACTTCATCTCCTCTTAAGGCATAGAACTCTGCTGCGTGGCTTCCGACCATTCCTGCCCCGCCTGTAATTAGGATTTTCATTTAGTTTCCTTTCTACTTCGCCATAGTAGAAGTTCATTGATGCTATGCTTCGTAGAATTCTTCGAAGCATAACTGCTGCGAAATTCTACCTTGGCGAAGAAGAACCTTTTATTACAAACTCAACTGCCTCTGATAAATCATCAAAAATATAATCGGGTTTTACGTTACAGCTACGTATGTCTTCTAAACTTGTTTTCCCGCTTAAGACTAAAATGGTTTTCAATCCCATTTTCTTCCCTGCCTCGATGTCCGTTTTTGCGTCTCCTATGAAATAGCTACCGCTTGCTTTAATGCCCAGTTCTTTCTCTGCCCGTTTAAACAAACCTATTTTGGGCTTCCTGCAATCGCAATTATCGCTCGCCTCGTGTATGCAGTAATAGACTCCCTTAATCCTGCTACCCGTATTCTTTATCTCCTCCAGCATTTTCGAGTTTACGGTGTCGAGTTCATTCTTCGAATAATGGCCTTTGCCCACGCCTGCCTGGTTAGAAATTATAACTATTTCATATCCTGCGTCATTCAATTTATTTACGGCTTCTTTTGACCCAGGCAGAAATCTAAAGTCCTCCCACCTTGTGACATAATTATGTTTTGTCCACCCGCCCGGATCTTTATTAATTACGCCGTCTCTGTCAATAAATATAATCTTTTTACTTTTTAACATATATATGGTATGAATCTATAACTTTATCAAGCCTATATTCTTTCCTTATATACTTGTCAAGGGGGCCTAAGGGAGGGGCTTCTCCGCCAAAATCTCTTAATAGAAGAACCCTGGTGTTATTACGTTTTAAGGAAAGCGCCATTTCCTCCTGGATATTGGCCCTACTCTGTACACCGGGCATCATTACGTAATATCTGCTTGCTGGGAAACGGTCTGTCAAAAAGTAAATCAAATCAAACCATCCCCATTGCGGAATATTGTGCTTCAGGTGGCCGACATAAATTCTCTCATTCTTTTTTGTATTATCTTCCACATATTTTATCAGCGATACAAATTCTTCTCGCACATCGTCTGGGATATAGATGGTCCCTTGCTTGAACGTCACGGGTTCTATGGATCTTTTTATATAGGGTTTTACATATATATCTTTGATATATTTTTCAGTATTTCGATAGAAGAATAAAAACATCAGGAGTGACATAAAGGATACAAAAACAATTTTTATCATACTGAAAAATCTTTGTCTGGAATTTAATCTGTAACTAAATAGTATCCCGAACAAAATCGCCGACGGGGGAAAGCTAACGGCGAGATGGTTTCCATCGGTCCTAAATATCAATTGCTGCAAATAGAATATCCCGAGCATTATCAAAACTGTTAATGAAACGATTCTTTTATCAAGTCTTTTTTTTGACCAAAGTTCCGCAAAAAAGAGTATGGAACTCGCGGCACATACAAGTATAGGTATATAAAATTTATTTCTTCTTATAAAAAGACAGCCCCTGTGGAAAATCATGTTAAAATCAAAACAAAATTCCGGAAAAGGAATATGACCCCATTTGTGAAATGCTGCGGGCCATATAAACATTGCCTTTTTGGCCTCTCCAAGTGCATTTACTTTATATAGACAAAAAGCTAAAATACCGATAGATAAAAGCGGGAAAATAGAATATATTATCCAAAACTTAAATGCGCGCTTCAGAGTTGAAGTTATCATGTCTTTTTTACCCTGAAACATATATGCCGAATAAGCTAAAAGACCGAATGATACAGCAATAAATGTTAGAAATCCGATATCGTGTCTGAACATAGTTGTGAGGCCAATAAAAAAGCTTGATAAAAGAAGAAAGCCGATTTTATCCTTTTCTATAAAGTTCATAATAAACGACACGGCTAATAGGCTCAATGCGACTCCCGGCCATATCGCCCGCGGAATAGGTGGTTCACCCCAGGCGGCCAAAGTGCTGAGACAAGCTATAAAAGCGATTAAACCATATTTAAGTGACGTAACTTTTCTTACGATATAGAAGACGCATGCGCAAATCAAGGAAAGCAGAATTATAGTGTAAATGCTACTTACTAATAATTTTATCCCGAATGTTGCAAAAAGTCCCGCTAAGACATAAGCGTAAGCAGGTGGATACATCATAAGAAAAAAGTCCCTGTAAGGAATCATGCCCTCCATGACCATGCGGGCAGATATAAGATAATTGCCTTCATCAAAAGGCGCCCAGTACTTATTCCAGGAAGGTAACATGAATAAAAAACTTACCAGAAATACAAAAATTACGAAATATTTACCTTTTCTCATAAATATTATATTTCCCGAATCTTTTAACAGATTTAAAATTGTTTTTTATATAATTGTCTAATATCATTCGATCTGGACAGATTTTATTATACGGTAAAGAAGGAATATCGATATCCTGCAATATGATAAAATTAAGATTTTCCCGCGAAAGCGATTTTACAATTTCTTCCTGTACTTTTTTTTGTGTAATAAGGCCGGGCAACAACTCATAGTACTTTGTCGATGGTAGCCTCTCGGCCAAAAAATACAGAATCGTACTTCCGCCAAAATCATCTTTCCAATGCACACGGTTACCTACGTATATACGTTCGTCTGAACTAGTATTTGCTTTAATAAACGAAACTACATTTACTACATCTCTCTTTTCCTCTTGCGGTATGTAAACAGAACCTCTTTCAAACTTTGCCAATACAATAGAACCCCTGTATGGTTTTTTGAAAACATTTTTAATGAATTTATCGGTATTTTTTATCACAAGCAAGAAAAAAAGAAAGGATAATAAAATAGCACATAATCTAAAGAGATATTTTGTCTTTAGGCGCATATCTTTATTGAATATTGCCTTATTTAATATAAAACCAAAAAGCAAAATAGAGGGGTGAATAGAGGTTAAAAGGTGCGCAGGGTCGGTTCTTATTCTAACCTGATTAAAAGACAACAGTCCAAACAGAAGTAAAGCAAGAAGCATAATATGGTTTTTACCAAATCTTTTTTCTTTAATCAAGCTGCTTAAAAGAAATGCAATAACAAAAGCATATATCAATAAAGGTATATAATACTGGTTTGCTTTTATGAAATACAGGCTTTGATGGAATATCATATTGAGATTAAAACATGGCTTTGGAAAGAAAAGGCTTGCGGTTTTTTCGTGGATAAAAGGAAAGAGAATCAAAGACTCAAACAAATCTCTTAAAGCTGATTTCGAAAAGAAGTAAAGAAGAACCGGTAAAGGCGCTGCCAGAGAACATATTGTAAAACCGGAAATTTCCCTGGCCAATTTTTTGTAAACAAGTAAGCTTATGAAAATAGATAGAAATGCATATATGCATATATCATGCCTGAAAAGACAACCAACTCCTACGGCTATACCTGAATAGAATAAATAGCGTATCTTGTCTTGTTCAAGATATCTTACGAATAGGTATATAGAAAAAAGGGCAAAAGCTATCCCTGGCCAAATAGGAAAGGGTGCAACGCTTAAGCGGGGGCCAAGGCATGTCATGCTAATAGCCCACATAATTAAAGCGATATTCGTCTTTCGTGTTAACGTTTTTGTGATGAGAAAAACAGACATAGCTATCAATACATGAATCAGGCACGTGTAAAATCTGCCTATTTCTAAAGAAATTCCGAAAACCTTATACAAAAGCGCAAGCACAAAAATTTGTCCCGGCGGGTACATAACGAGAAAAAAGTCTTTATATGGAATTTCACCAGCCAAAACCATTTCAGCTCCTACAACAATTATTCCTTCGTCGAGCGGTACCCAGTATTTATTCCAGGAAAGCAGTATGAATAAAAAGCTTGCAAGAAATACAAAAAATAAAAGATGCTTATTTTTCATATATATTATTTATATTCAACGCTATAAAATATGTAGCAAGCGGAAGGATATGAATCAATAGGCGGCTTGCGGTTGAACTCAGGTGCCAATGTATATCCTGGGGTGTTATCATATATACAGCGGTGTATGTTAATAAAATACCGCCTATGGGAATCATAATATACCGATAGTCCCTGAATAAACCTTTGAATCTTACAATAACAAAATACAAGAAAACAATCCATATCAGATTCCATTTTTTAAATCCGAATATATGTTTTTGATACTCGTATGCTATAGCTATTAACCTTTTATAAATATCAGAGAAGCTTAATGTCTTGAAGGCACTGATGTTTATAATGTCGCTTCCGAGGTGAAGGCTTGCCTTAAAGAACAACCATGTTACAAATAGAATAAATAAAGTAGACACTGCAAAAATAGGTTTTTTCTTCGTAAATAATGAACTCGTTAACAAAATCAATGTTATCAAGAGAACGACACTACCTTCGTTCTTTGTCCAAAATGCAAAAATGCAGGAAATAATACTTGTTGCCAGATAGGAAGTTTTTTCGTATCTATGCCACATAAACAGAAATATAAATGCCAAAAAGCAATAAACTGCCATCTGTAAATCTGCAGAGCCAATAGTAGCGTAATCGTTGAACTGTTTTACGGAGGCCAGAATAAACGTAAATAACAATGATATTTTTCTGTTCTCGGTTAGTCTTCTTAAAACAGAATAAAAAACAAGCAAAAATGCCAAGAAGTTGAGCGGAAAAATAATCTTTACGAGATAATCATTGAAATTTCCGAAAAATGTATAAAACCACACCTCGGAGAAAGGAACAAGTAATGGGTAATCAGCATGTATGCCGTGGAATGTCGTGCTAATCATATGAAAAAAATCGACCGGAATTGTCCTTGCCAGGTAGAGTATTTTAGCCTTTAAAGCCCAAATGGAAACGCTGTCGTAAGACTCTATAGGCCTCGCGAGGGCCCTAAAGAATGTGTAGAGTACTTCAAATGATAACAGGAAAAGCAGTAGCTTTTCAAATATATCAAATCGCGGCGTGGAAGATTTCTTAAATAACGTGTTTATTATGCGCAAGCGATGATACCGTATGATGTTAAAAAGAAAAAGAGCTATCCATGGCATAAGTATACAGGTGGTAACAAATTCAAACTTGAAAAAACCCATGATAAACATCTCCATGGATATAGCTCCTATGCCAAAAAGATAGGATAAACCTAATTTCTCCGGCCAATTAAATAGATTCTCTCTGTCAAAGAGCATAATAATGTTGAAACCTGCAAAGGTTGTTATAATTATAAAAGAAATTAATGATAAAAGCGTGGCCATCTCTATATATGTTTCAGTATAAATCTAGAATTGTCCAATTTTTTGTATAATACGTATCCTTTTCTCTTAAACCCGGGCTTATTAAATACCAGTAAAAAATCGGCTTTTTGCTTTTTAATATGCGGATATAAATAATAAATGGCGCGCCTCTGGCTTAAGGAAAATTCTTCTATGCCGATAAAGTTATAATCGGCGGATTTCGGTAGGGCATTTTTACAGAAATTCAAAAACTCGAATGAGCAATCGCCATAGGTATAAGATTTCTT
>JAUWBJ010000091.1 GCA_030605095.1 Candidatus Omnitrophota bacterium
CCATTTTTCGTATATGTTGAAGCGCCGCGTCTTCATCCATGAATTTCCCGCCGTCCGAAAACGAATCAGGGGTCCTATTCAAGACACCCATGATATGCGTTCTTTCGCTTAGGCAGAAGAAACTCCTGTTGTCGCAGGCCAGTTTATACTTCTTTTTTGTTGGGTTTATTGTTACGGGCACTTTTGCCTTCCTCTTTTAACGCCAAAAGTTTTCTTACTTCCCTGTCGTTCATGACTTCCTTTTCAAGCAGCGTATCCGCGAGAAGTTTTAATTTGCTCCTGTATTTCGTAAGGATTTGCCTTGCTTTCTCGTAGCATTCATCAACGATGCGTTTTATCTCCTGGTCGATAACCATAGCGGTTTCGTCGCTATAGTTCTTCTCCTCGTGTATGTCTCTCCCTAAAAATATGTTTTCGTATTTCTTTCCGTAGGTTATATGCCCCAGCTTCCCGCTCATGCCAAATTGGGCAACCATGTTCCGGGCGATATCAGAAATGCCTTGCAAATCCGCATACGCCCCGTCGGATAAATCGCCGAAAAACATCTCTTCGGCAACCCTTCCACCGAGCGAAACGATTATTTCCGCCAACATCTGTTTCTGGGTTGTGAGATGCGTATCCTTATCGGGAACCAACGTGTAACCCAGTGCCCGCCCTCGCGAAATGGTCGATACCTTATGCATGGGTCTGGCCTTTTCTGTAACGAGCGAAAGAAGCGCATGGCCCGACTCATGGTAAGCTATAATCTTTTTCTCCTCTTTCGTGATCATCCGCGATTTGCGCTGGGGGCCGGCCATTACCCGTTCGATTGACTCCTCTAAATCTTCTTGAGTTACGGCCTCTTTATTTCTGCGCGCGGCCAGAAGCGCCCCCTCATTAACGAGGTTCGCCAAATCCGCCCCTGAAAAGCCCGGTGTCTGGTTTGCGATTCTTTTTAAATCAACGTCTTTACCCATTTTTACTTTCTTTGCATGAACCTTTAATATCGCTTCCCTGCCGACTATGTCGGGCCTGTCAATTACCACATGCCTGTCGAAACGGCCCGGCCTGAGAAGCGCGGGATCCAATACGTCCGGCCTGTTTGTAGCCGCTATCAGGATAACGCCTGCCTGTGTATCAAAGCCATCCATCTCAACCAGAAGCGCATTAAGGGTCTGCTCTCTTTCGTCGTGGCCCCCGCCTATCCCTGCAAATCTCTGCCGGCCTACGGCGTCGATCTCATCGAGAAATATAATACAACCCTTTTTTGTGAGCTTTACGCTTTTCTTTGCCTGCTCGAACAGATCCCTGACGCGTGAAGCACCAACACCTACAAACATCTCAACAAAATCAGAACCCGAAATGCTGAAGAACGGAACCTTGGCTTCACCCGCGACAGCTTTTGCAAGGATCGTTTTTCCGCAACCCGGGGGCCCTACTACAAGAATGCCTTTCGGCATTTTTCCGCCCAGGCGCTGAAATTTCTTGGGGTCCTTGAGAAACTCTATGACTTCTTTCATTTCTTCTTTTGCCTCGTCTATACCCGCAACGTCATCAAATGTCATCTTCAGATGTTCTTCCGTAGCTAACTTCGCTCTGGACTTTCCGAATGAAAGAATCCTTCCGCCGCCTGCGGCTGCACCGCGATATATAAAAAACCATAAAAAAAATATGAAAAGGATCATGGGACCTAATGAGTAGAATAGATTTGTAAAAAAGGTTCGCGGAGGTTTTATGTCGAATTCCTTAACGTTATTCCTTAAGAGCTCCAAAAGCCCAGGGTCGCTTTCGGGCAAGACGTCAACAATATACGCGCTGCCGTCGGTAAAATTTCCTTTTATCTTCGCATCGATCTTAACGGCAGAGGATATTCTTTCGTTTGAGAGATTATTTTTTAATATATCGTAGAATTCTTTATGGGAGAGCTCCAAGGGCGGCTTTTCCAGTGTCGTCGACACCCATTGCATGAAATATGTAATGCCGAAGATAACCAGAATTAGAGCAATGAGGTTTCTTCCGTTTGGCGATGGTTTCTTTCTTTTCTTTTCTTGTTCTTGTGGTTTCATATAGCATTTAATTATATCATATTATTTACTGAAAATCAATCTATCACGCGTCTTTCTGATTTTGACCCCACCGGGTAAATCCATGACTTTACCGGTTTTTTTCGTTCTTATAAAGTTATTAACATCCTTCCAGTGCCGGAATGTTAATTTTTTGATATTTCCGCCTGCGGACTTAAATGCCTCTCTTACAATTTCTTTCCGAAGTGCCCTGGGCTGCAGAAGAATATCAGAGAGCCCTATATAATGTAAGGACTTTCTTGACTTTATCAAGCTTTTTCTTTTTTTCTTTTCCTCTTCTATAAATTCGTAATCTTCTCTTAAGTTTTCCGCCAGATTGAAAAGAGACCTTTTGACGCGAGGGTTGACTTTTGCGAGATACGGAAGTATTTTATTTCGCACCCTGTTTCTTAAGAACCTGTCTTCCAGATTTGTGCGGTCAATCCTGAAAGGGATCTTTTCATTCTTCAAATATTTTACTACGTCTTTTTTTTCCGTTTCTATCAAGGGCCGAATAAATTTTACGCTTCCGTCAAACCTTACCGGGTGTATTCCGACGATGCCTTTCAGGGACGCGCCCTTTATTATGCGCATCATGACTGTTTCTGCCTGGTCGTCTAACGTGTGAGCAGTGGCTACGGTATTGGCGCCCAGTTTTGCACCCGCTTTTTTAAAAAATTTGTATCTTTTTTCTCTAAGATACTCCTCTAAGGAAAGTTTTGATTTCGTTCTTTTCGGATTTAATTTTTTATAAGCAAATTTTATACCGAGTGACTTTGCCAATTTCCTTACGAATTGTGCATCGCGGCGAGATTCCGCCCCCCTTATACCATGATCCATATGAGCGATAGATAATTCTATGCCAAGCCTATCTTTTAAGCCATTTAAAATATGGATGAGGCACGCGGAATCCGGCCCACCCGAGACAGCAACTAAAATCTTATCCCCTCTCTTGAACATTCCATAATGGTTTATAGTATTGAGAATTTTATATGTTAGGTCCATATGTGGGTATATTATAATCGAAAATTGGGGAAATGGAAATGAAAAACTTCGGGTCGAATTGACTCATATTAAATGTTACCCAAACACGTTTTAAAATGCTTCGTTGACTCATAATTAATGTTACCGGAGAATATAACCCTCGAAAGGGGGTTATATTATGAGTCCCGGAGCAAGAATGGAATATCTTGAAGAAAT
>JAUWBJ010000073.1 GCA_030605095.1 Candidatus Omnitrophota bacterium
CAATGACGGCGCAGATATTATCGATATAGGCGGAGAATCCACAAGGCCCGGCTCAGAAGGTGTGAGCCCATCCGAAGAGATAAGCCGAACGATACCGATAATAGAAAAGATATCGAGAGACTTAGATATCCCCATTTCAATAGATACCTCAAAACATGAGGTTGCCCTTGAAGCTATCCGCGCAGGCGCCACTATCGTGAACGATATAACAGGACTTAAAGCAGATGCTAAAATGGCAGAGGTAGTTTCGAAGTCCGGCGTAGCGGTTTCGGTTATGCATATAAAGGGCTCACCAAAAGATATGCAGAATAACCCGACATATGACGACCTTATGGCTGAGATTATAGATAGTTTGAGAGAATCAATCGAGATTGCCGTAGAAGCGGGGGTTTCACCTGATAAAATTATTGTTGACCCCGGCATAGGTTTCGGAAAGACCCTCGAGCACAACCTCACCATAATAAATAGATTAAGCGAGCTTAAGGTGCTGGATAAACCGATACTTATAGGCACCTCGAGAAAATCTTTCATAGGTAAGACATTGGAAAGAGAACCGGCGGAAAGGCTTATGGGCACAGCCGCGACTTCTGCATTAGCGATTATGAATGGCGCAAATGTCATAAGGGTTCACGACGTCAAAGAAATGGCTGATGTGGCCAAAATGGCTGACGCCATTTTGCGCGAATCTACACGAATAAAAACACGGATTACCACGGATTATGATTTATAATTATATCGAACTTAGCAAATTTCTTCTAGAGATTACGATGCTCTGGTTTGTCTTCTACATGCTTCTTTTATTTGTAAAAGACACCCGCGCCGTCCAGGTCCTGAAAGGCATCATTATAATTATTATCATATTTCTGATAACCAAAGAACTCCATCTCGAAACTATCAATTGGATTTTAGGGCGTCTTTTTACAATATCCGTTATCGCCTTTCTCATTATATTCCAGCCGGAACTCCGGCGCGGCCTGGCGCGGATAGGGCAATTTGGCATGTTTTCCGGCCAGCAACAGGCACTCGATGAAATCGTAAAATCCGCCTTTATCCTGTCCAAGAAGAAGATAGGCGCCCTCATTGCTATCGAAAGAGAAATAGGGCTTCGGCCGTATATAGAGAGCGGGGTAAAGATGGACAGCCACGTTACCAGCGAACTTTTAAACACAATATTTACGCCGAATACGCCCTTACACGACGGAGGAATTGTAGTGCAGGGCTCTATCATTGCGGCGGCAGGGTGCCTTTTTCCATTGACGCAAAATCCTCACGTATCGAGTTCGCTCGGCACCAGACACAGGGCGGCTATGGGGCTTAGCGAGGAAACGGATGCAGTTCTCGTGGTTGTGAGCGAGGAAACGGGCGATATATCTATTTCAGTGAGTGGCAAGCTAACCAAGCATCTTGACGAAAAAGAATTCGGCCGCGTATTAAGCAATATTTTTAGACCGAAAAGGTCCAGAAAGTCCATATTTGACTTCTGGAATAGAATCGTTTCTCGAATGATAGGAACCACCCAGGGGCAATGAAGTTAAATAAAATTTTATTGAATAATATCGGCCTTAAATTATTGGCGCTTTTTTTAGCGTTCGTAACATGGTTTTATATCGGAGAGGCGACAAAAGTAGCCCCGCAAAAAACGGTTTTACAGAAAATTTTTTCGCCGGGTTATTATAGCTCGAAGAAGTTATACATAAAACCCATTTTCGTGGGGAGCGTGCCTCGCGGATATAAATTTACGGAAACAGATATTAAGGTTATGCCGGAATTTATTGTAGTTCTGGGGCCTTCGAATATTTTATCCGAGAAAGAATTTATGTACACAAAGCCGATTGACCTAAGCGAGCATACAAAAGCCAGAACGGTGGACATAGAATTAAAAAGCATATCTCCCTCAATCAAGCTCCAAGAGACAAATGCCCAGGTTTATCTACCCATTAAAAAGCTAGAAAAAAAGACAAAAGAATAGTCCATGCCCATGCTAGGTGTGAATATCGACCACGTTGCAACAATAAGGGAGGCGAGAAAAATTAATTATCCCGATCCTGTAGAGGCGGCTCTTCTATGCCAGGCCCGAGGCGCAGATGCTATCGTTTGCCACTTGAGGGAGGACCGCCGGCATATCCAGGATAGAGACCTATGCAGGCTTAAGAAGGCAGTCACCGTTAAATTGAATCTTGAAATGGCTATGTCAGAAGGGATTGTAGATATCGCGCTCGATATCAAACCAGACCAGGTAACGTTTGTGCCGGAGAAGAGAAAGGAGCTCACGACCGAAGGTGGCCTCGATGTCTTGTCCCGGAAAAACAGGGTAAAGAAAGTATTACAAAAGATGAAAAGAAAAGGTATCGAGGTAAGCCTCTTTATCGATCCGGATATGAGACAGATTAGGGCATCTCGCGAAATCGGAGCGAGGATGATAGAGCTCCATACCGGCCGTTATGCCAATGCGCAAAATAAGAAAGACTTAAAGCGCGAGTATCAGTCTTTAAAAAATAGTTCGAAATTTGCAAAAAGCATAGGCCTTAAGGTTTTCGCAGGCCACGGCCTGAACTATAAGAATATAAAACCGTTAAAGAACATTAAAGAGATTGAGGAGTATAATATCGGCCATTCCATTGTTGCGCACGCGGTTTTTGTCGGGCTGGGGAAGGCCGTTAAAGAGATGAAGGCCCTCGTAAAATGATTGCAGGGACAGGCATAGATATCGTAGAAATATCGCGGTTTAGAAAAGCTAAGAAAAAATGGGGTAAGAATTTTTTAAACAAAATCTTTACCGAAAGCGAAATTGCTTATTCCAAAAAACGCCGGTTTCAAGACCAGCACCTTGCGGCGCGGTTCGCAGCCAAGGAAGCTGTGCTAAAGGCGTTCGGAGACAAGCTCTTGAGCATACATAATTGGCAGGATATCGAGATTTTAAACGATAAAAGCGGGAGACCATACATTCGATTTCACAGAAGCGCGAAGAAATTAAAAACAAAAGAAAGAATCAATAATGTTGTTCTCAGCATGGCGCATTGCAAAGGCCACGCTGTTGCGAACGCGATTCTAATAAGGGGGAAACGATGGTAAAAAAACATCTCTCAAAAATTCCGCCTCGAAAACAGGATACCCATAAGGGAGATTTCGGACACGTTTTTGTCCTGGCGGGTTCGGTTGGCATGACAGGCGCGGCATACCTTGCAAGCCAGGCGGCGCTCTTGGCCGGAAGCGGCATTGTGACATGCGGCATACCCAAGAGTTTAAACGCAATTATGGAGGTTAAACTTACCGAAGCGATGACACTTGCGCTTTCTGAAACAAGGGAAGGCTCAATCAGCTTATCCGCAGAAAAAGATATATTAGATTTTGCTAAAAAAATTGATGTCATAGCTATGGGGCCCGGCCTGTCGCGGCACAAGGAAACTCGAGAGTTGGTCAGGAATTTGTTAAAAAAGATAAATAAGCCGTTTGTGCTTGATGCGGATGGCGCAATCGCTCTTACGGGTTATTGCGATATTCTAAAAAAACGAAGCACACCTACTATATTAACACCGCATCCCGGAGAGATGTCACGCCTTGTCGGGAAGGATATTCGCGCGATTCAGAAGAGCCGCGAGAAGATCGCGTCGGATTTCGCAAAAAAATATAAGATAATCCTGGTTTTAAAAGGCCGTCAAACCGTTGTGGCAAACTCGAGAGGTGATATATATATAAATAGAACAGGCAACTCGGGAATGAGCACAGCAGGCGTTGGCGATGTTCTAACAGGTATGATATCAAGCTTTGTCGGCCAGGGCATTGATTCTTATAGCGCAGCCGCGATAGGGGTCTATTTGCACGGCACCGCAGGCGACATCGCTGCGAAGGAAAAGGGCCAGTTTAGCCTGATCGCCAGCGATCTTTTGGATAAGTTACCGCAAGCGATAAAAGAAGTAATCTAAACAAACCGACCACATTTAACCGGGGCGGTTGAATCGGTTAGTTATGCTAGCGTAGCTCAGTTGGTAGAGCACCTCACTTGTAATGAGGATGTCGTCAGTTCGACTCTGACCGCTAGCTCCATTAAAATAAAATGATTAAAGAAATAAAAAACCTATATTTAGACGAAAAACGCACTGTTAAAGAAATCGCCGACGAATTGGGAATTTCTTTCTGGAAGGTTTATAGTTTAATGCAAAGAAACCATATTCCGCGGAGAGGTTGTTCCGAGGCAAATTACTTACATTATGATAGGTACAAGGCAAAATTTTTTATAAAGAAAAATATTGATACAAAAAATGAGTATTTAAAAATTGCGGGTATTATGCTATATTGGGCAGAGGGGACGAAACAAGGAGATACTGTTGACTTTGCAAACAGTGATCCACAAATGATAAAAATCTTCTTAAGATTTTTACGGGAGATTTGTGGAATAGCCGAAAGCAGGCCCCGTATATACTTATATGCGTTTTCTGATCAAAATATTGAAGAACTGAAGAAATATTGGAGTAAAGTAACTCAAATTCCGTTAGCACAATTTACTAAACCTTATATACGAAAATTTAAGCCTAATTTAAAAGATAGAAGAATGCCTTATGGATTGATTCATGTCAGATATAACGATAAACGATTACTGGCACGCATTAGAAGTTGGCAAAAAGATTATATAGAATATTTTAGTTAAGGGGAGATGCCGGAGTAGCCAAACGGACCAGACTGTGAAAAATTGCAGCGTTTCGGAGAAATCCGGGATGGAAAAGTGGGTGAATTCAGGGAAACCCCGAAATTTCGGGGCAATCCTGAGCCAAGACCCTGACTTCAAAGATGTCAGGGTAAGGTGCAGAGACTAATAGCGCCCACCACCTACGGCAGCCAAGCTAAGGTGATGAGATAGTCCAAGCCTCGAGGTAACTTGAGGGCACTTGAAATCTGGCGATCTTTCGATCTACGTAGGTGCAAGTCCTACTCTCCCCACCAATTTGGGTCTTCGTTATACCCCCTCCTATTATATAGGAAGGGGGCTTCAATTGCGGGAGTAGTTCAATGGTAGAACGGTAGCCTTCCAAGCTACACACGGCGGTTCGATTCCGCTCTCCCGCTCTTACAAGCTGCGGCTTCGGAAAAAAAGTGCGGAATTTGCCGCCAAAACCCACCCCTAACAAAAACCAAAAAATCTTAAAAAAACCCTTGACAAAAAATTTTTATATGGTATATTGGGTAATTTGTTAACCCATGGACGAGTTTCTCCTACAGAAGGACATAAAGATGCAAGTTAGTGATATTATAAGGAGTTATAAAAAGGGGAATTCCATTAAGGAAGTATCCGCTATATTCAGCCTCTCGACGAGAAAGGTAAGGGAACTTCTGTCTAATAATGATATAATAATGAGAAGTCATAAAGAAGCTTCATATATAAAGAATAACAAGGCTGGCGATCCTTTTGATATCCTAACAGTGCTCACGCCAGAGGAAGAGCATTTAAAGGCGATGGCATTGGGTCTTTACCTTACAGAGGGAAATACAAAAAATAAAAATTCCATACGTTTTTCGAACTCAGACCCGGCGCTTGTGAAAATTTTTGTTAAGTTTTTAAAGGTTGTATGCGGTGTCACAACCGATAAAATAAAGATGTCGTTGATTGTATATCCCGATGTTTCACAGAAAAAGGCAAGGGAATATTGGTCAAGCTTTTTAGGCCTCCTTTTGGAACGGTTTACAAAAACCACTGTTTTAAAAAACAGGAACAACTCAAGTTCAAAGAAACATTCGGAATTCGGCACCATTACCATAAATGTTCATAACACAAAGCTTTTAGGTATTATAAAAGAATGGGCAAGAGAATACGCCCATGTAGCTCAGTTGGTAGAGCACATCCATGGTAAGGATGGGGTCGCCGGTTCAAATCCGGCCGTGGGCTCTGATGATTACAAGGAGGTAAAATATGGCTAAGCAAAAATTTGAACGCACAAAACCGCACGTAAACATAGGCACAATAGGACACATAGACCACGGAAAGACGGTCCTCACAAGCGCTATAACCAAGGTACTCGCCACAAAAGGCCAGTCCCAG
>JAUWBJ010000076.1 GCA_030605095.1 Candidatus Omnitrophota bacterium
CTATAACATAAAGGGGCACGAGGCCACCGTCACCCTCCTTGATAAACTCAAAGAAGTTGGATTTGAGGAAGCGACGCTGGCCGGGTTATCCATTTCAATCGACGACTTAAACATTCCGAAAGAGAAGGGAAGATTCATAGAAAAAACGAGAGAGGAAGTGGCAAGGGTTGAAGAGCAATACAAAAAGGGCATTATAACCGACGGCGAACGTTATAATAAGATTATCGACCTATGGACCCACACTACCGAAGCGGTTTCCGACTTGATTCTTGAAGAGCTGGACCCTTTCAACCCTATTTTTATGATGGCCGATTCAGGCGCGAGGGGCTCTAAACAACAGATACGCCAGCTTGCCGGGATGAGGGGCCTTATGGCAAAGCCCTCCGGGGAAATTATAGAGATTCCTATTGTCGCTAATTTCAGAGAGGGATTAACTGTGCTGGATTACTTCATTTCGACTCACGGTGCGCGAAAAGGATTGGCAGACACAGCGTTAAAAACGGCCGATTCCGGGTATCTCACAAGGAGACTTGTCGATGTTGCTCAGGATGTGATTATCTCTGAACCTGACTGCAAAACGCTAAACGGGGTATTTGTAAGCGCCATTATAGAGGGCGATGAGGTCGTTGTTTCTCTTTCAGAAAGAATAGTCGGAAGGGTTGCCGTGGATAATACCGTTAACCATGTTACAGATGAGGTAATAGTAGAAGCCGGACGGGAGATTACCGAAAAAGAAGCGGAAAAAATCGAGCAAGCCGGCATCGAAATGATACGAATACGAAGTGTATTAACGTGCGAATCAAAACGCGGTGTATGTGCAAAATGCTACGGCAGAAACTTAGCTACAGGAGGGCCCGTAGAGCTAGGGGAGGCTGTGGGTATTATTGCAGCGCAATCCATAGGGGAACCCGGCACTCAGCTTACAATGAGAACATTCCATATCGGCGGCACGGCCAGTCGCGTAATAGAACAATCGTATATCGAAAGCAGGAATAAGGGTATAGTAAAATACCACAACCTGAAAACTGTTCCGAAAAGGAAACAGGGGCAATTCATCGTACTAAACCGCAATGGCCAAGTAGCTATAAATGATAAATCGGGCAGAGAATTAGAAAGACATACTATACCGCAGGGCGCTTTCCTTTTAGTCCGCGAGGGTTCCAACGTTGATAAGAAAGCGATTTTTGTCAGATGGGATCCATATACAGTACCCATACTTACAGAGGTAGACGGAAAGGTCAGGTACGAGGATATAAAAGAAGGCATCACGATGAAAGAAGAGTTAGATCCAAGCACCAGAATAAAGAATAAAATTATTTTGGAACATAAGGGGAATTACCATCCCGAGATTGTTATATTGAATGCGAAGCACGAAGTATTGGCTTTATATCCGATCCCGTCGGGCGCCGTTATTGCGGTAAACGATAAACAGGAAATCACAGCGGGCGATATCCTGGCTAAGACACCCCGCACCATAACGAAAACAAAAGATATTACGGGAGGCCTTCCTCGTGTCGCCGAACTTTTTGAGGCAAGGCGGCCGAAGAACCCCGCTATTATTAGCGAGATTGACGGCATAGTTGAATTCGGCGAGGCGAAGAAGGGGCAAAAGAGGGTCATTATAAAAAGTCAAACAGGTATGAAGAAAGAATACGTTATACCACACGGTAAGCACCTCAACGTATATAAGGGTGACCGCGTTGTTGCGGGACAACAATTGATAGACGGCCCCATTGTGCCACAAGACATATTGCGGGTTTCGGGCGAAAAGAAGCTTCAGGAGTATCTTTTGAATGAAGTTCAAGAGGTCTATAGGCTTCAAGGCGTAAAAATCAACGATAAACACATCGAGATAATGATAAGGCAGATGCTGAAGAAGGTAAAAATAGAGGACCCGAATGATACATCTTTCATAATTGGCGAACAGGTAGATAGGGTTAAATTCCGAGACGAAAACGAAAAAGCGCTAAAGAGAAAAAATAAACCTGCCAGCGCTACACCTATACTTTTAGGTATAACCAGGGCGTCGCTCACAACCGAAAGTTTCATCTCCGCCGCAAGTTTCCAGGAGACAACCCGAATTCTAACAGAAGCGGCTGCCAGTGGAAAAGTTGACAATCTCATGGGGCTCAAGGAAAACATCATCATGGGGCACCTTATTCCTGCCGGGACAGGTTTTAAGAGCCATAGGGATATTGAGGTTGTGAAAAACATTTTCGAGGAGAAGAAGGAAGAACCGAAGCCCGAAAAGAAAGCGAAGAAAGAGGAAAAAAAGGAAGAGAAGAAAGTTAAGAAAAAGAGGAAAAAGAAGGGATAGCATGCCGACGATAAACCAACTTGTGAGATTGGGTAGAAGAAAATTTAAGAAAAAGTCAAAGTCACGGGCGCTGGGAGAATGTCCGCAAAAAAGAGGGGTGTGTTTACAGGTTAAAACTCAAACGCCTAAAAAGCCTAATTCGGCATTGAGAAAGGTTGCGAGAGTAAGGCTTACCAATAGTATTGAGGTTACCGCATACATACCGGGGGTAGGTCACAACCTTCAGGAACACTCAATGGTAACAATAAGAGGCGGAAGGGTTAAAGACCTGCCTGGCGTAAGATATCATATTGTGAGAGGGACGCTTGATACGGCAGGCGTGGTAGACAGGAAAAAGTCCCGTTCCAAGTACGGGGCAAAGAGGCCTAAGAAATGAGACGAAGAAGGGCGGAGAAAAGAGAGATAGAGAGAGAGCCTAAATATAATAGTTTGCTGCTTTCGAAATTCATCAATATGATTATGAAAAAGGGTAAAAAATCAGTGGCTGAATCCATCGTTTACGGAGCCATTGATATTATATCGGAGAAAATAGGAAATAAGAATCCGATAGAGGTTTTTGAGAATGCCATCGATAATGTAAGGCCACTTCTCGAGGTTATGCCAAGAAGGATTGGCGGCGCGACATATCAGGTGCCTATGGAAGTGGATCGCTCCCGCGGAAATTTCAGGGCGATGAAGTGGATTCGCGACTTTGCGCGGTCTAAAAAGGGCAAGTCCATGAAAGAAAAACTGGCTGATGGAATTGTGGAAGCTTACAATAAGACAGGCCCTGCCGTAAAGAAGAGGGAAGATACCCATAAGATGGCAGAGGCGAACAAAGCGTTCAGCCATTACAGGTGGTAGTTTCAGAATTAAGGACTAAGAGACATAAGTGGCGAGCATAACAGAGGAAAAAGAGGAAACGGTTAACAAAACAATGTCTGAATTGCAAAACACAAGAAACATAGGCATTATCGCGCATATAGATGCCGGCAAGACAACGCTTACGGAGCGTATTCTCTTTCATGCGGGAAAAATATACAAAATAGGAAACGTGGACGAAGGTACCACAACCACCGATTGGATGCAGGAAGAGCAGGAAAGAGGAATTACCATTACCAGCGCCGTTATTACATGTTTTTGGAAAGGGAAGAAGTTAAACATTATAGATACGCCCGGACACGTTGATTTTACAATAGAGGTTGAGCGCTCACTAAAAATTTTAGACGGGGCCATTGTTGTCTTTTGCGGCGTAGCCGGCGTACAGCCACAATCCGAAACTGTGTGGCGACAGGCGGACCGGTATAGCGTTCCGAGGATAGCTTTTATAAATAAAATGGATAGAGTCGGAAGCGATTACTTCAAGGTTATAGACCAGATTCATCACAAACTCGACGGTAATGCAGCGCCTGTCGAGATACCCATCGGAAGCGAAAGTAATTTTAAAGGGATTATCGACCTTATACACATGAAAGCCTATGAATACGAAGGCGAAGATATTAATGTCAAGTTCAAAGAAATACCCGTATCGAGCGATATGAAGGCTCAAATAAGCCATTACAGGCACAATCTGATTGTAAGGCTTGCCGAGGCAGACGAAGAGGTGATGCATAAATACATTCACAACGGCGGGATATATCCTCACCAGTTAAAACAATATATAAGAAGGGCGACTATAAAGAATAGATTCATACCCGTATTTTGCGGCTCCGCATTTTACACAAAAGGCGTTGAGTTTCTTTTAGACGGGATAGCTGATTTTCTGCCGTCCCCGGCGGACATCCCGCCGGTTAAGGTGACACACCCCGAAACCCACAAGGAAGAAACCCGGGCGGCCGATGCGAGCGAAAGCCTATGCGCCCTGGCATTTAAGGTAATGACAGACCCATTTGTGGGCAAACTTATTTTCACGCGCATCTATTCGGGGACTCTCACGACAGGCGAATATGTCTATAATGCCACAAAGAATGTTGAAGAGCGGTTAGGAAAGCTAGTCAGGATGCATGCTGACAAACAGGAGATTATACGGGAAGCCGTGGCAGGGGATATTGTTGCCGTAGTCGGTCTAAAGAAGACTACCACAGGCGATACCATCTGCGAGGAAGAGAAGCCGATTCTGGTTGAAAGAATACATTTCCCCAATCCTGTTATTTCTATGGCGATTGAACCTGCCACAAAGGCAGACCGGGAAAAATTCGCCAAAGCCTTGAAGAAGGTAGAAGAAGAAGATCCTTCGTTCAGGGTAAGTTTTAACCGGGAAACGGCCCAGACCCTCATTAACGGTATGGGGGAATTGCACCTTGAAGTAATCGTTACAAGAATGCAGCGCGAATTCAATGTTAAAGCTAATGTAGGAAAGCCGCATGTCGCATACAAAGAAACTGTAAAGAAGTCAGTTTCTTCCACCGGCAAATTTATCCAGCAGAGCGGCGGGAGGGGCCAGTACGGCCACGTCGAGATAAACCTTGAACCGGCCCAAAAAGGCGAGGGCATTATATTTCTGAACAAAATAAAAGGCGGCCAGATCCCGAGGGAATATATATCTTCTGTCGAAGACGGCATTAATGACAGGGCAAAAAGCGGTTTACTGGCGGGTTTTCCCGTTACAGATATAAAGGTAACGCTTTACGACGGCTCTTTCCATGAAGTGGATTCGTCGGATATCGCATTTAAGATAGCGGCTTCTATCGCGCTTGCGGAGGGCCTAAAGAAAGCCTCCTCGGTTTTAATGGAGCCCATTATGGATTTAGAGGTTACGACACCGGATGAGTATCTCGGCGATGTTTTAGGGGATTTAAGTTCGCGAAGAGCCAAGATAGAATCGATTAATCAGAGAGGAAAATCAAAAATTGTAAGGGCACTTGTTCCGCTTGCCGAAATGTTCGGCTACGCGACTGTAATAAGAAGTCTGACCCAGGGCCGCGCGACGTATACAATGGAACCTTCTTTTTATCAAGAAGTGCCCGGCAATATAGCGGAAAAGATTATCAAGGGAGAAGGTTAAAATAGGAGGTAAAATATGGCTAAGCAAAAATTTGAACGCACAAAACCGCACGTAAACATAGGCACAATAGGACACATAGACCACGGAAAGACGGTCCTCACAAGCGCTATAACCAAGGTACTCGCCACAAAAGGCCAGTCCCAG
>JAUWBJ010000031.1 GCA_030605095.1 Candidatus Omnitrophota bacterium
ATAGCGATGTCGTCATAAGCTGCGGTTCAAGCGTTGCGGGCGTAAATAGATTTTTTTCCGTGGAAAACAACGCCAAAAGCGCCGTCGTGATGAAACCGTCAATTTTGGGATTAAATAAATTTGATATGGTAGTTTTGCCCCGGCACGACCGAAAAGCGGGCACAACCAACGGCAGTATAATTGTGACCGATACGGTTCCAAATTTGATAGACGAAGAATATCTTAAAAGTTCTTCAAAGAAAATTTCCGAGGTTGCAAAATTGGAAAGGCCTAAAAGGATAGGCGTTCTTTTAGGCGGAGACAATTCGGATTTTATGTTGACGGGCGATATAACAAAAAAACTTTTAAGCAATGTCATTAACGCTTCGAGAAAATTAGACGCGGACCTCTTATTTACAACTTCGCGGAGAACCCCTAAGGTAGCCGAAAATGCCGTAAAGGCGGGGTTAGGCCCGGAAAAGCATTGCAGGCTCCTCGTAATAGCGAATGAAAAAAATATCCCTTATGCTGTCGGAGGAATTCTGGGACTCTCTGATGTGGTAGTTGTTTCAGGCGAAAGCGCCTCTATGATTTCAGAGGCTATCCAGAGCGGCAAGAGGGTAATCGTGTTTAGATTAGAGAAGAAAAAGAAAAAAAATTCGAAATTTGAAAAAATGCTACGTCATTTAGAAGAAAAAGGATATATAATTATCGCAGACGCCGAAGAACTTTCCGGCGTGATACGCAGAAATTTCCATACCCCCAAAAAAGAAGGTATACCTCTTCAAGATTCGCATAATATATATAAATATATGTGGCGGCTTGGGGCGTAGAAGGTTATCACTTGAACATACTACAGATTGTTTCCAAACTAGACCGGAGTGACGAGGCCGAAGACATTATAGCGTCAACGAGATTCCTTACGCTTAACGGCCACAAGGTTGTCGTTTGCTCCGAGAAAAGTGAACGTGTAAGAGAAATAGATGAGGTTGGCGCGCGCCACTATCCGGTATCCCTTAAGCCGAATATTTTTTTAATTCCGGCATCTATTTTCAAGTTGTCCAGGGTTATCTTAAAAGAAAATATCCAAATTGCGCATGCCAGGGACAGTGTTTCTTCTTTCATAGCATTTTTCGCCTCGAGATTTACCGAAAGGGTTTTTATTACGACGGTATATAGGTTCCATAAAAAAAGCGTCTTTGAAAGGGCGCAATTTTGGGCAAAACACGTAATTCTCTTTAGCGAAGACAGGGCACGTTATTTTGTAACGAAGGGTTTTATTTCACAGAATAAAATATGCATTATACCGCCTTTTGTATCGGTGGGGACCGGGAGACCTTCACCTACCAAAGAAACCAAAGAAAAAGGGGACGGTTCTATTTTTGGTAAGAGCGCTAATAGTAATAGCAAAAATAGAACCGTCCCCTTTTTCACCGTAGGAGCAGCGCTACCTTTGCTTTCTCCGGAAGCAGCGCAAAATTTTATAAGAATTATTTCGATTCTTTCTCGGGCAATTCACAAAATAAAGGTTTTTATAATAGAGGGCACGCCCCGCGCCACTGGAAAAGATTACGTTGAGAGGCTAAAACTTCTTATTAAAAGGCATTCGCTCAATAACATCGTTACGTTTTTATCTCAAGGCCATGATGATACGCGATTACTCTCCGGCTTAGATTTGTTTATGCAAGTGGAGCGCGATGAAGGAAATTTGGAAAGACTGTTATTACGGGCTCAGGCCGAGGGCGTGCCAATAATTACAACCGACGTTAACCGGATAAAGGATTATAAGAAGCTGGCGTCTCTCGTACTCGACTTGTATAGAGACAAGAATTTAAGAGGCAGGATGGCGGATGAGGGAATAAAATTTGTAAACGAAAAATGTAATATCAAAAAGATAATGAAATCGACAGTAAATCTTTACGAAAACGCTCTTTCCGGCTGGAATATATTAATTATAAAGATAGGGGCATTGGGCGACGCGATATTGGCAGTCCCGTCTCTCAGGGCGATAAGGAGAAAATTCCCAAAATCAAAAATAAAACTTCTTGTCGGGATAGATAACAAAGAAATTTTTATGAATTCCCCTTTTATCAATGAAATTATAGTATGCGATTTTAGAGAAAGAGACAAGGGCCTTAAGGGGCTCCTCCGCCTTGCGCGGAAACTGCGAACAGAAAATTTTGATATTGTCGTAGACCTTCAGAATAATAAAAAAAGCCATATCTTGTCTTTTTTGTCATGCGCGCCAAAAAGATACGGTTACGACAACGGCAAGCTAAGTTTTTTGTTAAACAGAAAAATTAAGGATACGAAACTTCCTCTGGATCCGATAACGCATCAATCAAAAGTTCTCGGTTTATTAGGAATATACAATATCGATAAAAGGCTGGAACTCTGGCCGTCAAAAGAAGATGAAGCATGGGCAGATAATTTCTTGAAGTCTCACTGGATAAAAACTGACACGAAGCTCGTAGCCATTAATATTGGTTCCAGCCCGAGGTGGATTACGAAGCTATGGCCGCCTGAATATTTCGCGGAAGTTTGTAATAAACTGGCTAAAGACTTTGGTATTCGCGTTGTGTTGGTCGGATTAGAAAAGAGAACCACGCGAATAGAAAAATTCTTAAAGCACGCGAAATGTAAACCCATCGACGCCTTGGCGAGGACTAATATACCAAGACTTGCCTCCCTCGTAAAAAGGTCGAGTTGCCTATTAAGTTCGGACAGCGCTCCAATACATGTGGCAACCGGTGTTGGCACACCGTATGTGGCTTTTTTTGGACCGACAGATCCTGAGAGACACCTTGCGCCGACCGAAAATTACATAGTTATAAAAAAAGACCTTAAGTGCAGCCCCTGTTACCATACATATTGCAATAGAGGGTATATGTGTATGCGATCTATAAAACCGGATGAAGTGTACAAGGCAGTATTGAAACTGTTGAAGATTAAATGAATGTATTGTTATTAACAACTCACTTAAATATAGGCGGGGTGGCGGTATATACCTTAAATTTGGCAAGGGGCCTTAAGAAAAAGAATATTTCTGTCTGGATTGCCTCCTCGGGCGGCGATCTCGTAAAGGCATTAGAGAAAAACGGCATTTTTCACTTACCACTCGGCATAAAGACAAAATCTGAATTTAACCCAAAACTCATTTTCGCATTTTTTAAGTTACTTATATTTATAAAGAAAAATAATATCGATGTAATCCACGCGCAGACAAGAGTTACGCAAGTCCTGGCGCATCTTTGTTCCAGATTTAGCGGCGCTTCTTACGTGAGCACATGCCACGGCTTTTTTAAAAAAACTAGAATCGCAAGGAAACTGTTCGGCGGCTGGGGCGGGCATGTTATCGCCATAAGCGATGCCGTAGTGGACCATTTGGTAAAAGATCTTAATGTTGAAAGGAAAAGCGTTTTTCTTATATATAACGGCGTGGATAATGAAGCGTTTTCTCAAGCCGTAGGCAAAGATGAAAAAGGCATTCTAAAAAGCAATTTGGGCCTTGCCAAGTCCCCTGTTATCGGCTCCATTTCGAGGCTTTCACCCGTTAAGGGTTTGCGGTATCTCCTCTTCGCCATGAAAGACATATTGCGCGAGATGCCCGAGGTGCGGCTTCTTTTGGTTGGCGAGGGGCCGAGTAAGGAATACCTTCTGGAGCTTGCTAAGAAATTGGGTATTGAAAATAACGTCTTTTTCGCGCTAAATACCACCCAAACCCAGAGATTTTTGTCTATTATAGATGTTTTTATATTTTATTCCCTGGAAGAAGGCCTGGGGCTTTCTCTTTTAGAGGCATTGGCATCCGGCAAACCTTGCGTTGCCTCTAACGTAGGAGGCGTATCATCTATTATTGAAGATGGTGTGACGGGGATTCTCGTTCCCCCCAAGGATACACATGCGCTGAAAGATGCGATAATCAAAATTCTTAAAGATAAAAAACTTGGTGTCTCATTAGCAAAAAAAGGCAATGCTTTGATAAAGGAAAAATTTTCATTAGAGAAGATGGTCGAAGGAGTTATCGATGTCTATAAAAAAGCTTGCCAAAAATAAGAAGCTTCTAACTTTAATCGTTATAACAGCAATCGCTTTCTTCTTTTTTGCGGGAAAGCTTTTTCTGGATGCTATATACGTCCCTGTTATTGTTATGTATCATTCTGTCGGCGAAGAAGCCAGAACCCTGGACGGGTATGGAGCAAAGCTTAATGTATCCCCGGCCGCATTTGCAAAACAGATGAAATTCTTGCACGAGCGTAATTACAAAGTAATCCCGCTTACCGAATTTATCGAAAGGATGAAAACGGGCGAGGATATTCCGCCGATGACAATAACAATAACGTTTGACGACGGGCTTAAAAATAATTTCTTACACGCTTACCCTGTTTTGAAAAAGTATAATTTTCCGGCTACAATGTTTGTCGCGACAGATTTCGTCGGAAGAGAAAATTTTCTTACCTGGGACGATATAAGGACTATGCAGGAAAATAATATATCCATAGGAAGCCATACAATTTCACATAGATGGCTTCCGGCATTAGATGAAAAAGGCATACATGAGGAGCTCTATGATTCGAAAAAAATATTGGAAGAGATGACAGGCCGCGAAATAAAAACCTTATCCTATCCTTTAGGCGCTCATAACGAAAAGGTGAAAAAGATAGCCGGGGAAGCAGGATATATAGGGGCGGTCGCGACTAATCCCGGCCCGACAAAGCCAAAAGACGATATTTTTGCCCTGAAAAGAATTAGAATATCGATGACTTCGGATAATTTGCTCGTTTTCTTGATAGAAACAAGCGGTTATTACACATTTATAAAAGAAGTCAGGGATGAGGACTAAAGAGGAATAACGTTACGAAGGACGATGGACGAAGGACGATATAAACGCATACTCATAGTCGAAGTAAACTGGCTTGGCGATGTCCTGTTTTCCACGCCGTTTATAAAGGCGGTGAGAGAAAAATTTAAAGACGCTTATATTGCCTGCATGGCCCTCCCCCGCTTGAGGGAAATTCTGGAATACAACCCCCGTATCGACGAAATAATAATTTATGATGAAAAAGGCAAACATAGAAGTATGTGGGGGAAGTTACGCTTTATCTTAGCTTTAAGAAAAAAGCGCTTTGACCTCGCCATTCTTCTGCACAGGTCCTTTACGAGGACCCTGTTAACCTATTTAAGCGGCATTAAAGACCGCGCCGGTTACACTACAGAGAAGAGACGCATCCTTCTTACGCATCCGGTCGAACCGTTAGATACGCCTTTGCATAAGGTTGAGTATTTTTTAAAAATCGCCGAATCCCTCGGGTGCGACACATCCCTTAAAAGTTATGAGTTTTTTATAAGTGATAGGGAAAAAAAATATATAGAAGAAGAACTCTCTAAAAGCGGGGTTAAAAAGGAAGACCTCCTGGTTGTTATAAATCCGGGCGGAAATTGGCTTCCCAAGCGATGGCCGGAAGAAAACTTCGCAAGGCTCTCTGATTTCTTGGTGACAAAATACGGCGCTAAAGTGATTATTTCAGGCGCGAAGAAAGATATAGAAATCGCTATGCGGATAAAGAAGAAGATGAAAGAGCCAGCCGTGATGTTCTCCGGCAAGACAAATTTGAAAGAACTCGGCGCTCTTATGGAAAGGGCTAACTTTGTTATATCAGGCGATTCCGGCCCGATGCACATAGCCGTAGCCAGGGGTTCCTGTGTAATAGCGTTATTCGGCCCGACTTCACCCCAGCTTACAGGGCCTTATGGTAACGGCAATTATAGAGTAATACAGAAACTCGTAGGATGCGAAGTTCCTTGTTACGATTTAACATGTAGTGATTACAAGTGTATGGAAGCCATAACCGTTGATGACGTCGTGCGCGCATTTGATGAGATGTATGTTAAGACCAAAGACAAATGACCGGACAAATGTCCAAAATGGATAAATCAAGGGTAAAGCGTATATTGGTTATAACATTATCTAACGTAGGCGATATTATTTTGACAACGCCCGTTGTTGAAGTTCTACTTCGCGAATTCCCGCGGGCTCAGCTTGACGTTATGGTAGGCCCGAGAGGAAGAGAAATCTTTCAATACCATAAAAAGCTTAACAAACTCATTATTTATGATAAGAGAGCGCCTTTTTTTGAAAAATTCAAACTTTTTTTAAAGCTAAGGTCAGCGAGATATAATCTCGTAGTGGATTTAAGGCATACAATACTGCCTTTTGTGCTTGGCACAAGATATAAAACTAACCCATTTCAGCGAGTCCCTGAAGAAGCGACGCACAAGAAAGACGTTCATCTTTCGAGACTAAAAAATCTGGGAATAGATACATCGAATAGCGGTTTCCACATTCCGATAGAGGAAACCGACAAAAGGTATATAGGCAATTTATTAGGTGCTCTTAAAGGAAAACCTTTTATTGTGGCCGCACCCGGCGCAAAAAGCCATGTCAAAAGATGGCCCTTAAAACACTTTGCAGAACTCTCTGATATACTGAAAAATGATTTAGGTTATGAAGTAGTATTGATAGGCGATGAAAGCGATAGGGTTGTTATTGAAAGAATTTTGTTCTATATGAAGACCGAGCCGGTTAATCTCCTTGAGAAAACAAATATACGCCAGTTAACATATCTGATTGGAAAAAGCAAATTACTCATAACAAACGATAGCGCCCCGATGCATGTGGGTAGCGCTTGCGGCATCCCGACTCTGGCATTTTTCGGGCCTACGGACGAAAAAAAATACGGGCCTTTGACAAAAGCCGGAAGTAAGGTATTGAGAAAAAATATAAGATGCTCGCCTTGCGAAGTGCCGCAATGTGTGAATAAAGAAAATAGATATGAGTGCTTAAAAAGTATTTCTGTAGAAGAGGCACTCCGGGCAGTGAAGGAGCTTTTATCTGAACCGTTTGAGGTTCCCAATTCAACCCGTCCCCATCGCAGCGATAGTACCTATGGGGACAGGTTGAACGAGGAACCTCAAACGGTTCAAAGAATATTACTGACGCGAACAGATAGAATCGGAGACGTCGTTTTATCGACGCCTGCTATTAAGGCAATGCGCGATAAATTCCCCGCCTCTTATATCGCATTTATGGTGAGGCCCTATGCGAAAGATATTGTCGAAGGGAATCCCTATCTGGACGAGGTTATTATTTATGATAAGTATGGAAAGCAAAAAAGCCTTTTCGGCACGATTAAGTTTGTATTTGAATTAAGAAAGAAGAAATTTGACAGGGCTTTTATGCTCCATCCGACCAACCGCGTTCATTTAATCCCATATCTGGCGGGTATCCCTGAAAGGATTGGCTACGACAGGAAATTGGCGGTTTTCTTAACAAAAAAGATTCCGCACCTGAAACAAGAAGGCAAAAAACACGAGTTAGAATATACACTCGACCTTTTAAGAACTGCAGGCGTTGAAGCGAAAGATAAAGAGCTTTTTGTCCCTATACACGAAAAGGATATCGGGAAAATCGACAAAATTCTTGAAGAATACCATATAGGCAAAGACATCTTTTTAGTTGCCGTAAATCCCGGCGCAAGCTCTGCCTCTAAGAGGTGGCCTGCGAAGAATTTTGCCTCGGTTTGCGACAGTCTGGCTAAAAAGTATAAAGCAAGAATATTAATTATTTCCAATAACAAAAACATGGAATTTGCCACAGCCGTAAGAGACTCTATGAAATACGAACCGGTAGACCTTGCGGGGAGAACTACCGTCGGCGAATTGGCAGCCATGCTTTCAAAATGCAGACTCTTTATTTCCAATGATTCGGGCCCTGTCCATATCGCGTGCGCGGTGGGGGTACCTGTCATTTCGATTTTCGGAAGAAAGAATCCGGGGCTTTCGCCGAAGAGGTGGGGACCGACCGGAGAGAAGAGTGTGGTCTTTCACAAAGATGTGGGCTGCGACCCTTGCCTTGCCGAGGCTTGCAACCTCGGCTTCAAATGCCTCGAAGCAACCACCCCCGCCGAAGTTTTCGAAGCTGCCGAGAAGCTTCTTTATTGACAATATAATAGCATATATGTTAAAATCATAGCCCTATGAAAAGGCAGAGTTTTACGAAACTAAAGGCCATAATATCGAATTTTCGCGATAAGAAGATACTTGTCATAGGAGACCTTATTTTAGACGAGTTTATATGGGGAAAGGTATCGCGAATCTCTCCGGAAGCGCCTGTCCCTGTGGTATGGGTGGATAACGAAAGCTTTATGCCGGGCGGCGCCTCTAACGTTGCGAATAATATCAACTCCCTCGGCGGCAAGGCCTATATAGTAGGTGTGGTCGGTAACGATGAAAGAGCAGGAATATTAAAAGGCGAGCTTGAACATAGAGGCGTTAATATCGACGGCATCTTCACCGACTCACAGAGGCCCACAATCCTTAAAACGCGGGTTATCGCCCATCAACAACAGGTTGTTCGCATCGACAAGGAAAAGGTAGACCCTATCAGGGATAGCAGCATAAAGCGGATTGCCGGCTTTATAGAAAGCGTTATCGACGAAATGGATGGCTTGATTGTAGAAGATTACGGCAAGGGTCTGATTACGCCAAAACTTCTCGATAGAATCATTCCTATGGCAAAAAAGAAGAAAAAAGTTATAGCGGTTGACCCAAAAGAGGAGCATTTCTCTTATTATAAGGGCGTTACGCTTTTAACCCCAAATAATACCGAGGCCTCGCGCGCTGTTGGTTTCGAGATAAGAGATAAGACCAGTTTGAAAAAAGCCGGCCTTGAGCTTCTGAAAAAGTTAAGGGTGCACGTTTTGCTTATTACATTAGGCGAGAAAGGAATGATGGTCTTTGAAAAGGGAAAATCGCCGAAGAAGATAGAAACAATTGCGCAGGAAGTCTTTGACGTTTCGGGCGCAGGGGATACGGTTGCGAGTAGTTACACGCTTTCGCTTATCTCAGGGGCAAATCCTATTCAGGCCGCCTATATAGCCAATTGCGCTGCCGGGGTTGTCGTAGGCAAGGTTGGCATAGCGGTTGTTACTCAAGACGAGATTATAAATAGAATCAAAGAGGAGATAGAGAAAGTACAGGGATGAACCCCGCCCTTCCTAAAAGAATTATAGCAAATAGTATAAGGAAGAGCGGGAGTAGTTTAGCAAAATTAAAATCAAAATTATTATTGAAAGGAAAGGAAGGGCGGGGTGAAGGCCATAGGCGTAATACCGGCAAGGTGGAAATCTTCGAGATTTGAGGGGAAGATACTTGCAAATATTATGGGAAAACCCATGCTCCAGCACGTCTGGGAAAGGGCAAAGGAATCGAAAATCCTGGAAGACCTCATTATTGCCACGGATAGCGAAGAGGTCATGAAGGCAGTAGAGGGTTTCGGGGGTAAATCTGTTTACACGTCCAAGGACCAACCGTCGGGGACGGACAGAATAACAGAGGTAGTAAATCCGATTGACGTCGAAGTAGTCGTAAACATACAGGGCGATGAACCGCTTATTCACCATACGATGATAGATAGTTTAGCAAACGCGCTTTTAGAGGATAAAAAAATACCGATGGCGACCGTGATAAAAAAGATAAGAAGTAAAGAAGAACTCCTGAATCCGAATGTAGTTAAGGTTGTAATTGATAAGGAATCCTGTGCGCTCTATTTCTCCAGAAGCCCCATCCCTCACTATCGTACAGGCGGCGAGCACCACTCTATACTGGATATTCAATCATGGTTTTCTGCTCATTCATTTGAGCCAGAGAGCCAATGCTACTACAAACACATAGGCATTTACGCTTACACAAAGGATTTTCTCTTCACGTACACAAATTTACCGAAGTCCTCGCTGGAAGAGATAGAAAAGCTGGAGCAGTTAAGGGCGCTTGAAAACGGCTATAAGATAAAAACGATTGAGACCGAGTTCGATACAATAGGCGTGGATACGCCGGAAGATTTAAAAAAAGTCGAAGAGGTATTAAAAAAATGAATCGAGAAGTGAGAGTCCGAAATATTAAGATAGGCGGGGAAAATCCGATTGTCCTGATAGCAGGGCCTTGTGTTATCGAGTCGGAAAAAAGCGCTATAAGGCACGCCAGGGCTATAAAGGAAATAACAGAAAAGCTGAATTTCCCGTTTATATTCAAGTCAAGTTACGACAAAGCAAACCGCTCGTCTATCCGTTCTTTCAGGGGGCCGGGGCTTGTGAAGGGTTTAGCAATTTTAAAAAAGGTAAAAAACCTCGTAAAGATTCCTGTCTTGAGCGACGTCCATTCTGCGGAAGAAGTAGAAAAGGCAAAGAAGGTCTTAGATGTAATCCAGATCCCCGCGCTTCTTTCCCGGCAGACAGACCTTATTCTCGCAGCCGCAAGGACAAAAAAGCCCATAAATATAAAGAAGGGGCAATTTCTTTCACCGTGGGATATTAAAAATGTTATCGAAAAAGCAGAGCATGCCGGGAACCGAAATATATTGATTACCGAAAGGGGAACGAGCTTCGGATACAATATGCTGGTGAGCGATTTTCGCTCTATCCTTATTATGAAAAAATTCGGCTATCCTGTTTGTTTTGACGCTTCGCATTCTGTTCAGATTCCGGGAGGGCTGGGAACAAAAAGCGGAGGGCAAAGCGAATTTATAGAGCCGCTTGCGCTTTGTGCGGTTGTATGCGGTATAAGTGCAATTTTCGTGGAAGTTCATGAAGATCCGAAAAGGGCTTTAAGCGATGGGCCGAATATGTTAAAATTCAGCAGCCTGGAAAGACTTTTAAAAAGGATAAAGAAATTGGAGAGCATTCGATGAACCCCGCCCTTCCTAAAAGAATTGACGTAGATACCATAATGAAAAACATGTGTAGTTTGATAAAAATAAAGATAAAGATAGGAATTGAAAGAAAAGGAAGGGCGGGGTGAAAGCTTCAAAGAACATAAATAGAGCCAAAAAGGTATTAGACATAGAAGCAAGAGCTATTTTAGATTTAGCAAAAAAAATTGATAAGAATTTTGATAAAGCGATAAACTTTCTGACAAAAGTCAAGGGGAGAGTCATTGTTACCGGAATGGGAAAACCGGGTTTTATCGCGCAGAAAATATCGGCAACCCTGTCTTCAACGGGGACTCCCTCTTTATATCTTCATCCTGCCGAGGCTTTACACGGCGATTTAGGAAGGGTAACAAAAGAGGATTGTCTTCTTACATTTTCCAACAGCGGCGAGACCGAGGAAGTTATAAAACTTCTGCCTATCGTGAAAAAAATCGGCGTCCGTCTTATAGCCATTGTCGGAAATACAAAATCCACGATAGCCAGAAATGCGGATTTTATCCTGGATGTTTCCGTGAAAAAGGAGGCCTGCTCATTGGGCCTGGCGCCCACTACCTCCACTACGGCGATGCTTGCAATGGGGGACGCGCTTTGCGTAAGTCTCCTGGATAGAAAAGGATTCAAGGAGAAAGATTTTGCTTTTTATCATCCGGGCGGCACATTGGGTAAAAGATTACTTTTGAAAGTAGAAGATATTATGCGTAAGGGCATGGCAAATCCTATTGTGGGAGAAAATACGCGGGTAAAGGATGTTTTATTAAAGATTACAAGAGCAAGAGCCGGGTCTGCCAGCGTTGTCAATAAAGCGGGCCGGCTTTCAGGAATATTTACGGACGGAGACCTGAGGCGCCATCTCGACGCAAAAATAAATATCGCAAACAGAAAGATAAAAGATATTATGACAAAATCCCCTACCACAATAAAAAAAGATAGATTAGCCGCAGAAGCATTCCAAATCCTCCGCTCAAAAAAAATCGACGAGATTCCCGTTGTTGACGACAAAAAACGCCCGATAGGCCTTCTCGATGTTCAGGATATCTTAAAAGCCGGACTTGTCTGATGGATATTACCGAACGCGCAAAAAAAATAAAGCTTCTTTTATTGGACGTAGACGGCGTTCTCACCGATGGGAAAATTATTATCGGGAACTACGGCGACGAAATTAAAAATTTCGATGTAAAAGACGGGCTCGGGGTCGTTCTTTTAAGAAAAGCGGGCCTTCGCTCGGCTATCATAACAGCGAGAAGTTCCAGAATCGTCAAGATACGGGCCAGGCACCTTGGCATAGGTAAAATTTACGAAAATCATTATAAAATAAAATCCCTAAATGACATTAAGAGAAGATTCAGGGTAAAAGAGGAAGAAATCTGCTTTGTCGGCGATGATTTAATCGACATTCCAATTCTTAAAAGGGTTGGATTGGCTGTTACGGTGCCGAATGCGATTAAAGAGACCAAAGAAGTAGCCCATTATATTACCCAGAACCCTGGGGGGAAAGGCGCCGTAAGAGAGATATGCGAGATTATCCTTAAGGCCCAGGGCAAATGGGAAAAAATAGTGAAAAGATATTTTGAATAAAGATGTACGAAATAAAGATTATAGACGAATTCTCAGGGGCGCACAACCTGCGAAATTACAAAGGAAAGTGCGAGGCGCTTCACGGGCATAACTGGAAGGTCGAGGTAATGTTAGAGTCAGGCACCCTCGATTCACAAGGCATGGTAATGGATTTTAAAAAATTAAAGGATAAACTAAAAAATATCCTGTTACACCTCGACCATAAATACCTGAACGACATAGCGTATTTCAAAAAGAAAAATCCCACCTCGGAGAATGTCGCCCATTTTATACACAAAAAGTTATCGCAAATTTTAAATAAAAAAATCAAGGTATCTGTTTGGGAGACACGAACTTCTTGTGCGAGTTTCGAAAAATAAGAAAAAAGCCATCGTATTGCTCTCCGGAGGCATAGATTCGGCTGTTACGCTTTATCTAGCCAGGAAAAAGGGTTTCCATCCCACCGCTTTGATATTTGATTACGGGCAAAGGCACAGGAAAGAAATCAATTTTGCAAAACGTATTGCAAGAAAAACACACTCGCCTTATAAAATAATAAAACTTTCTTTTCCGTGGAAAGGCAGTTCGCTTCTCGACAGAAAGATGCGTATTCCAAAGAGGCCTTTTAGTGATATTAAAAGAGGTACCCCTTCCACATATGTCCCCGGCCGCAATCTAATTTTTTTGAGCATTGCTACATCATTTGCGGAAACAATAAAAGGGGGAGCCATATTTACCGGCGCTCATACCCAGGATTTTTCCGGCTATCCTGATTGCAGAAAAGCGTTTTTCGATATATTCAAAAAGGTAATTGCCAGAGGCACAAAAGACGGAAAACACATCAAAGTTTATTCGCCTTTACTGGACAAAAACAAAAAAGAAATTATAAAAATCGGCCTTCGATTAAAAGTTCCTTTTGAACTTACGTGGTCGTGTTATAAAGGCGGCATGCACCCTTGCGGCGTATGCGATAGCTGCCTTTTTCGAACGAGGGCATTTAAAAAATTAGGTATAAGAGATCCCTATTATGAACCCCGCCCTTCCTAAAAAGAATTGAAGTAAATACCATAATGAAAAACATGTGTGGTTTGATAAAAATAAAGATAAAGATAGGAATTGAAGGAAAAGGAAGGGCGGGGTGAACCCCGCTCTTCCTAAAATAATTAAAGCAAATATGATAAGGAATAGCAGGGTGGTTTTGTCAAAAATAAAGAAAAGAATAAAGTTTCAAAAAAAAGGAAGAGCGGGGTGAAAGAGGCCAAAATCTCGGAGATATTCCTATCAATTCAGGGTGAAGGTTTATACGTTGGTGTGCCGCAGCTTTTTATAAGATTTTACGGCTGCAACCTATCCTGTATTTTTTGCGACACTAATTTTGATTCTTACAGAACATTCACGCCCGATGCTCTTATGGGTGAAATACCGGAATCCAAAGGGCCGTATCACTCTATTTCACTTACCGGCGGCGAGCCCCTGCTTCAGGCGGATTTTATCAGGGATTTTCTGGATAAATATAAAAAATTTTATAAAAAACTTGTTTACCTCGAGACAAACGGCACGCTTTATCGGGAACTTTCCAAGGTTATAGATTATGTGGATATCATCGCTATGGATTTTAAACTTCCTTCCTCTACGGGAAGAGCAAGCTTTTGGAAAGAACATGAGAAATTTTTGAAGATTGCAAAAAAGAGAAAGACATTTGCTAAAGCGATTATTACCCACAAAACGATTTCCGGGGATATTCTGCGCATGGCGGAGATAGTGAAAAAAATAAGTAACGATATACCTATTGTATTGCAACCGGTTACCACATTAATAGATAGTGAAAAAACAAGCCGCGAAAGTTTAGAGCGTTTTAGAGATATATTGAAAGAGTCAACCGAACCCGTCGAAATAATTCCGCAAGTGCATAAAATAATAGGAGTAAAATGAGAAAGAAAAAATCTTCATACCAGGGATTGCAGAAGGATATACGAAAGTTAAAATTGCCGAAGATAGAGGTCTGGAAAAATAAATATAAAGATAAAGAATATACCGTGCGCCTCGAAACAAACGAATTTACCTGCATATGCCCCAAAACAGGACTTCCTGATTTCGCGACTCTGTATCTCGATTACAATCCTGATAGATTATGCGTAGAATTGAAATCCTTCAAATTATACCTCCATGCCTTCCGCAATATAGGCATATTCCACGAGCACGCCACAAACCGCATTTTGGACGACTTTGTCCATGCCTCAAAACCCCGATGGGCCAAGCTCCGCGCCGAATTCAAACTCCGCGGCGGTATCAAGACGACCGTAGAGAGAGAATATAAGCGCATATAAATCTCCAACCAGCGCAAACCTTTTTATATTGCACCTGTAAGAATATTATGCTAATATATTACGCTATCAATGAAAATTAAGACGAAGCGGTATTATGTTTATTATTTTCTTAAGGCAGTAGGGTTTATTTTTTCCATACTTCCCATAAAGCTGGGATTGCGTCTGGCGGATTTAGCTGGGAAACTTGGTTTTGTAATTATGGAGAAAGAACGCCGGCGGAGTCTCGAGAATCTAAGAAGCGCTTTTCCCGAGAAAACTGACGCTGAGGTCGAAGGGATAGCAAAAGGGGTTTTTTCGAATTTATGCAAGAATGCCGTTGAATGGGTAAGCGTATATAAGGTAAATAAAAAAAATATTGATAGATGGGTAAAGGTAGAAGGCCTTGAAAAGATAGACCGCGTTTTTTCAAGAGGAAAAGGCGGTATTATACTCGGTTCGCATTTCGGCAACTGGGAACTTCTACACGTCACCTTCCTTTTAAAGGGTTATCACGGCACCACTATAGCGCGGCGCCTTTACTTCGATAAATACGATGAATTTTTAAGTAATGCCAGGGTTTCCACGGGAGTCGGTATCATATATAGAGACGAATCCCCGAAGAAACTTTTGCGGCTCTTGAAGCAAAACAAGCTAATAGGGATTCTCGGTGACCAGGATGTGGATAGCGTGGACGGCGTTTTTGTCGATTTTTTCGGAAAACCGGCTTATACACCCAAGGCGCCTGTGGCTTTTTCGTTAGCCAGCGGTGCGCCGCTTATTCCATGTTTTGTGATAAGAGAGGGGAACCGCCACAGGCTCGTTATCGAAGAGCCGCTGGAGATGGAAAAGAAATCCGATAGAGATGAAACAATCAGGTTCAACACAGAGAGGTGGTCGCGTCTTGTGGAGGCATATATAAGAAAATATCCCGAGCAGTGGGTATGGATGCACAGGAGATGGAAGACAAAGCCCGATGAATTTTCTAAGAAATAAAAAATTTCTAGTTGCGGTACTGCTTATGGCATTTGTGGGGATAGCTTTCTTCTCACGGCGGGGAAAGAAACCTGTCCCCAAGCCAGAAACACAAGTTTCTCAAAAGGCCGAGGCGCAAATTAAGCAGGAAGTATATGCCTTTAAGGTAGAAGGGTTTGACGAAAACAGAAAGGTTCAGTGGGAACTCGAGGGCGAATCAGCCAATGTCGTACTTGAC
>JAUWBJ010000027.1 GCA_030605095.1 Candidatus Omnitrophota bacterium
TTAATCTGTTCTAATGTAGCCCTTTCGCCCTTACCCCATACAGCCCTTTGCTCTGTCCAACAGGTAGCTATATCTACAAAGTCTGCCGTATTAGCATACATTCCGTCGGTAGAATCGCCGCAATGTGCTACGGTGTCGGCTTCTATGAAGCCAGGGCGACTTTCATCCCATTGATTTGTTTTTATGGGTATCTGCTTCCTAAGAAGCGTTCCCGGTTTAGTCGTAGATCTTCCTCGACGTTTATATCTTTGGCGATAAGGTTTAAGTAATCTATCTATGGTAGCGGATGATATACGATTTAAAGCGTTAATAACGCGAGGCAATAATCCGCCGAATTCTTTAGCGTATCCTGGTAACCAAAATGGTATAATAGCTTTAAGTCTCTTAGAACACGGCAAGTTAGCCGTAAGCCATATACGTTCCAACGGTTCTTTGATAGATACTTTATTATACACTGTTTTTCTGCCTCGTTTCTTAGGTTTAGGCTTGGTAAAGCGCTTAAAGTTATTAAGCGCCCTTATAGCGTGTTTTCTGTGATAAGAGCAGTTTTCACAGAATTCATTGAGAATGATGGATTTCTCATTACGATTAGCTCTTTTATAACGCAAGTATATTTCTTCAAGATATTCCATTCTTGCTCCGGGACTCATAATATAACCCCCTTTCGAGGGCTATATTCTCCGGTAACATTAATTATGAGTCAACGAAGCTTTTTATAATGTGTTTGGGTAACATTTAATGTGAGTCAATTCGGGCTTCCTTCTTGACAAAAGAGCCGGGACAAGTTATGCTATGATAATAAGTCCCTCGGTTGCTCCCACAGGGCAAGTAACCTCGGGATAAAAATTTTTTAAGGCAAAATTTTCAGGAGGCGAGGACGATGGAAATGGAACTTAATAACCTTATAGATAAGATAAAACGTGAAGGTGTCCAAGAAGCCCAAAAAGATGCCGACAAGGTAGTTTCTGACGCCCAGAAAAAAGCGAGAGACATTATAAAGGCCGCCGAGAGGGAAAAAGCCGATATTATAAAAGACGCGGAAAGAGAGGCCGGGAATTTCAGAAAGGGCGCGGAGGCCACCGTAAAGCAGGCTGCCAGAGACGTCCTGCTCGGCTTAAGGGGAAGGATAGCCGAGCTTTTCACGAGGGTCGTAAAGGACAATATTTCAGAGGAACTAACGCCCGATGTGCTGAAAGAGGTGATCGTGAGCGCCGTCAGGAATTTCAGAAAAGGCGGGGCGTTGGATATAGAGGTCCTGGTAAGTAAAAAAGACAGGGATAGGCTTCAAGAATCCCTTTTTAGCGCCCTTGCGAAAGAGGTAAAGACACGCCTTACGCTTACAGGGGCTCCCGGCATAGAAAAAGGCTTCCGCATAGGCGAGAAGGGCAAGGATTCTTATTTTGACTTTACAGGCGAGGCCATCGCCGAGTCATTTACGCGGTATCTCAATCCCAAATTAGTCGAGACATTAAATATCGGCCAGGGCCCGGGTAAAAAATAAAAAATGCCTAATAAATACTATTATTTGGTTGCGTTCCTCGCATATCTTGAATTTGAAAAAACACCCCCTATTACAAAATCCGAATTTTTGTCCGAATGTAGAAAATGGCTTGACGCGGGTGATTTTAAGAAGCTTGCGGAAGTAAATATAAACAACATTGAAACAAACCCGGAAGATCCTGCGATAATTAAAGAATGGAAATCCTTCGACCTCACCCTGCGCAAAGATCTCGGCGAGATACGGGAGATGAGAAAAAAATCTTTGCACGAAACAATACCCATCTGGCTTATGGACGTATTTGAGGAGCCGACGCCCTTACTCATGGAGAGGAAACTCGAGAAAAAGAGATGGGATTTTATAGAAGAAAAGGAATTCGGCTACCATTTTGACATAAACACGCTGCTGCTCTATTTTTTAAAACTACAGATCCTGGAGAGGCTGGCTGCGTTCGAAAAAGAAAAAGGAAAAGCTCGTTTTGAGCGCCTATCGGAGATAACACATGGGTAAAAATCTCGGTAAAATTATCTCCATAACCGGCAACATGATAGCTGTTGTAGTTGAGAAGCATATTATACAAAATGAAGTGGCCTATGTGCTTATGGGCGATAAACGGCTTAAATCCGAGGTCATTAAGATACAGGGAAACATCGCATACCTCCAGGTATTCGAATATACGAAAGGGATAAAGGTCAACGACACGGTCGAATTTTCAGGCAAGATGCTTTCCGTGCAACTCGGCCCGGGATTGCTCGCCCAGATATACGACGGATTGCAGAACCCGCTTCCCAAACTTGCCCAGGAATTCGGTTTCTTCCTGCCCGTAGGAGCGGAACGGGACGCCATAGCCCTCAAGAAAAAATGGAAATTTAAACCCTCTGTAAAAAAAGGCGATAGGGTGAGCGCCGGAAGCGTTCTTGGCCATGTCCCCGAGGGGATTTTCAAACATAAAATAATGGTCCCTTTCTATTTAAAGGATGAATATGTAATTAAAGACATAGCCGGAGAGCATGATTATACGGTTGACCATACCATCGCAAGACTAAAAGGCAAAAAGGGCGACATCATCGACGTAAGCATGGTCTTTGAATGGCCGGTCAAGATTCCTATAGAGGCATATAAAGAAAAACTTCCCCCGAAAGAAACCCTTATTACAAGAGTCCGGGTTATCGATACGTTTTTCCCGGTCGCTAAAGGCGGGACATACTGCATACCGGGGCCTTTCGGGGCCGGTAAAACGGTTCTCCAGCAGCTTACGAGCCGTTACGCCGAAGTCGATATAGTGATAATCACCGCGTGCGGCGAGCGGGCAGGAGAGGTTGTCGAGACGCTTAGGGAATTCCCCCACATTGTAGACCCCAGGACAGGAAAATCCCTTATGCAGCGCACCGTTATCATCTGCAATACGTCTTCAATGCCGGTTGCCGCCAGAGAATCCTCGGTCTATACAGGGGCCACGATCGCCGAGTACTACAGGCAGATGGGGCTTGACGTATTGCTCCTTGCGGATTCTACGTCGCGCTGGGCACAGGCGATGAGGGAAATCTCCGGCCGGCTGGAGGAAATTCCAGGGGAAGAGGCGTACCCCGCCTATCTCGAATCCCGCATAGCCCAGTTTTACGAACGCGCAGGGGCGGTAAGGTTACACGACGGGGAAATAGGCACGCTTACCATCGGAGGCACCGTGAGCCCGGCCGGCGGAAACTTCGAGGAACCTGTTACGCAAAGCACGCTTAAGGTCGTAAGCGCTTTTCACGGGCTTTCGCGCGACCGGGCGAACGCGCGCAAATTCCCCTCGATTGACCCCCACGAGAGCTGGTCCAAATATAAGAGCTTCATAAAGGATGATTCGGTGAATTTTGCGAAATCGATATTATCAAAGGGCAACGGAATACGACAGATGATGAAGGTAGTCGGGGAAGAAGGAACTTCCACGGAGGATTTCGTAATTTATCTTAAGAGCGAATTCCTAGACGCGGTTTATTTCCAGCAGAACGGCTTTGACCCGGTGGATGCCTCGACGGATGCCAAGCGCCAGGAATACGTATTTTCAAAAATAGTAAAAAATATTTTACAAAAGGAATTTTCTTTCAGCGATAAAGAAAACGCGCGCCATTTCTTCTATAATTTAAGGCAGTTTTTTATAGACTGGAACTATAAGAGATGGAATACAAAAGAATTCTCAAAACAGGAAGACAAAATAAACAAATTATTGGCGGGTAATTCCCATGCGAAAAGTATGCACTAGGATATTAAGCATAGTTGGCAACGTGCTGACCGTGCGGGCAGAAGAAGTGGCCTATGAGGAGCTCGCCCAAGTTTCAACCTCAATGGGCACGTCTCTCGCGCAGGTAATTCGCCTGGACAAGGACATAGTGTATCTCCAGGCCTTTCAGGGTGCAAGGGGCATATCCACGGGCGACGAGGTAACGTTTCTCGGCCATCCTATGAGAGTGGGCTTTTCCTCTGACCTTCTTGGAAGGATTTTTAACGGAAGCGGAATACCGCGTGACGGAGGGCCACCTCTTACAGAAAACCTCATAGAGATTGCAGGCCCTGCGGTGAACCCGGCGAAAAGAATTATTCCGAGCCACATGATACGGACGAATATCCCCATGATAGATGTCTTTAACTCGCTGGTGGAATCCCAGAAACTTCCGATATTTTCGGTTTCCGGGGAGCCGTATGACGAGCTCCTGGTAAGGATCGCACTTCAGGCAGAAGTGGACATGATAATTTTAGGCGGTATCGGAATTAAATATGACCAGTATATGTATTTCAGGGACGCCTTGGAAGAGGGAGGGAGCTTGAGCCGGTCTATTTTCTTCATCCATACGGCATCCGACCCTATTGTCGAAGGGCTCATGGTGCCTGACATGTGCCTGGCGGTAGCCGAGAAATTTGCGCTGGGTGGCAAAAGGGTGCTCGTGCTTTTTAACAACATGACAAATTTCTCCGACGCCTTAAAGGAAATAGCCATTACCATGGAACAGGTTCCCTCAAACAGGGGATACCCCGGCGACCTCTACAGCCAACTTGCCGCGCGGTATGAAAAAGCGGTAGATTTTGAGGGGGCGGGCTCTATTACTATTTTAGCGGTCACAACCATGCCGGGTGACGACATAACCCATCCCGTCCCTGACAACACCGGCTACATAACAGAGGGGCAGTTTTATCTAAGAAACGGCAGGATCGAGCCGTTCGGATCCTTAAGCAGGCTGAAGCAGCTTGTTAACAAAAAGACCCGCGAAGACCACAGAAGCATTATGGACGGAATGCTACAGCTCTACGCCCAATACAGAGAAGCAGAGGAGAAAAGGACAATGGGCTTCCGAATGAGCGAGTGGGACAAGAAGCTTTTGAAATACGGAAAGCTCTTTGAAGACAACATGATGGATTTAAAGGTAAACATCCCCCTTGAAGAAGCCCTGGATAACGGCTGGAGGATAATGGCCGATTGTTTTAGCCCCGAAGAAAGCAATTTCCGCACAGAGCTTATAGAAAAATTCTGGCCCCGTTAGATAGTAAACATCTAACGGGGCTGGCCGCGGTAAGCCATGGAAAGAATAAAACATACCAAAAACGAACTCAAAAGGCAAAAAGACGATCTTATACGGTTCATCCGCTATCTCCCCACACTTATACTTAAAAAACAACAACTGCAGATAGAGATAATAAGGATCCTGCGTGCCACAGACGAGCTCGAAAGAAAAATAGAGATATTCAAGAATTCAGTATATGAATGGGTAGCGGTATTTGCCGAAGAGGTGCATATCGAAAAACTTATCGGCATAAAAAAAGTACGCGTTTCGATGGGAAACATAGCAGGGATAGATATACCTATATTCGAAAAAGTAGATTTCAAAGAAAATAATTACAATATTATCAAGACACCGCTCTGGGTAGATTACGGAATCGAGGCGGTAAAAGAACTCGCCGGCTTAAAAGCAGAGTATCGCATCCTCGAAGAGCAACTTAGCATTGTAAGGCAGGAACTCAGGGTCACGACCCAGAGGGTAAACCTGTTTGAGAAAATAAAAATACCCCAGGCGCGCGAAAATATGCGAAGGATCAGCATATTCCTGGGGGATCTGGAGACCGCGTCGGTTGTCACCGGAAAAATAAGCAAAAATAAGATAGAGAAGAAAATGGGAGTGCTTACTGGGCTATGCTAGTCAGGATGAAAAAACTAACCCTCCTTGTCTCCGAGCCCGAGAGGGAAAATCTTCTTTTAAAATTGCGCAAACTTGGAACAGTTCACATTAAAAACGTAACCACGCCATCTACCGGCCAGATACGGCCGCTTGAAGAGGAAATCTCACAGGTTAAACGGGCCATTTCGATACTTGCAGGTTACAAGGCCCCGGCCTCCGGGAAAATCAGCCGGGAAATGCAAGAGATAGCAGATACTGCGAAAGAAGTGGTTTCAATCGCCGGGGAAAAAGAGGAAGCTATAAAAAACCTCGAGTATGTCGAAAACCAGATAGATTGGTATAAACCCTGGGGATCCTTTAATCCGGAGGACCTCGAAGCGCTTAAAGAAAAAGGAATCTTTGTAACCTTATACCGCGCAAGTAAAAAGGCCCTTAAAAAGCTCGGCGAAAAAAAGAATATCCATATTATAACAAAGGATAAACAGTATACATATCTGGCTCAAATTTCAGATAGCCCCGACGAGCGCCTTCCGCTTGAAGCGATTGAACCGGCCAGGCATGGTTTTGACGACCTCGGTAAGAGGCGCGAATCCTTAAATGTAAGGCTTAAAGAGATAGAGCTTCTCCTCGGGAATATGGCAAGGGCAAGCGGCTCCTTGAAAAAATACCTTCCGGAACTGGAAAAGAAATATACTTTTTTAAATGTCATACACGGTATGAAGGAAGAAAAAAAGTTTTCATACCTTCAGGGCTTCTGCCCGGCGGATAAAGTAAAGGATATAATCGCTCTTACGAAATCCCACGGATCCGGCTACCTGATAGAGGAACCGGACGAACCGTTTGAAGTGCCCACCCTTATCAGAAACCCCAAATGGATTAGCATAATAAGCCCTGTATTCAAGTTTATGAACACGATCCCCGGCTACAAAGAATACGACATAAGCCTCTGGTTTTTGATGTTTTTCAGCATCTTCTTCGCCATGCTTATAGGCGACGTGGGTTACGGGCTTTTGTTTATGATACTTGCTTTTTTCGCGAGAAGAAAACTAAAAAACGCGGACAAACGAATATTTTTTCTCATATATACCTTGAGTTTTGCAACCGTTGTCTGGGGGGCAATAACCGGTACATGGTTTGGGGCTGAAAACATTGCCAAAATGCCTTTTCTTAACGTGCTGGTTATAGAAAGAATAGATAGTTTTGTTACCGGCAATCAGAATTTTATGATTTACATGTGTTTTGTAATCGGTGTCATACAATTAAGCATAGCGCATTTTATCAAGGCTTTCAGGATAATTAATACCTTTAAGGCGCTGGCCGAAGCAGGGTGGATCTTGATACTCTGGGGCCTATTTTTTACCGCCGGGACCCTTGTCCTGGACAAACCATTCCCCCCGCTTGCGGGATACCTTCTTATCACAGGGGCATCGCTTGTCCTTTTATTCTCAAACCCGCAAAAGAATGTAATAAAGGGGATACTGGTTTCTTTGGGGGAGATTCCGCTTAAGATAATCAGCTCTTTTTCCGACATTGTCTCGTATATTAGGCTATTTGCCGTCGGTTATGCATCTTTAGTGCTGGCAAATACTTTTAATAATATGGCGATGCAGGTTGGGTTTAACAATGTTTTATCGGGCCTTGGAGCCGCATTGATTATGTTTTTTGGCCACGCGTTGAATATCGTGCTTTGCCTTATGGCGGTTATTGTCCACGGCATAAGGCTCAATATGCTTGAGTTTTCAGGACAGATGGGTATGGAATGGTCGGGAAGGGAATACGACCCTTTCCGGGAAAAATAGGAGTATCGTCATTGCGAGGAAAATAGGGACTGTTCCCGAAGGGGGCTGTCCCATTTTCCGAAGCAATCTCAAAAACAGGAGGCATATATGGTAGCAGGATTAGGGGATATGGGTTTTTCTCTGGCGTTGGCGGCAGTAGGTTCCGCCCTTGGTACCGGTGTTGCAGGGATGGCGGCAATCGGTGCGTGGAAAAAAGCATTCATACACAATAAAGCCGCGCCTTTTATTTTAATCGCTTTTGTCGGAGCGCCGTTATCCCAGACAATCTACGGTTTTATCCTGAAAAACCAGATACAAGCGGCCAATCTTCCTCCCGATTCTTATACATATCAGATTATATTAGGGGCAATCGCAGGATTGGCGATAGGGTTCTCCGCCTGGATGCAGGGTAAAGCCGGCGCAAGGGCGGCGGACGCGCTGGCAGAATCGGGAAAAGGCTTTGGCAATTATATCATGGTATTGGGAGTAATAGAAACAGTCGCGCTCTTTGTCATGGTGTTTACCATGACAGCCTTACCGAAGCTCTGACCCTGGAAGGCAAGGGAATTAGAATAATGGTTATTTACGAGGAAATACTCCGAGAATTTAATAGAAAAAGGGTCAAATATGTATTGGTTGGCGGTATTGCTTTTAATCTTCTCGGAGGGCTGAGAAGCACTTCCGATTTAGACTTGCTCGTTGAGATGAGTGATAAAAATTTGGAAAAAGTCGTTAAAATTCTTAAAAAACGTGGTTACTATGTAAAACAACCCGTTGATCCTATGGGTATAGCGGATAAAAAAGTTCGGGAAGATTGGATTAGCAATAAACATATGAAAGCATTTAATTTTTACAAAAAGGATGACTTAAAAGAAGTCGATTTAATTATAGAGTCACCCGTTTCTTTCAAAAAGGCTAAAAAAACAGTAATTAAAATTAATCTTGGCGATATTACGCTACCCGTTGTTTCAATCGATAATCTTATAAGGATGAAGAAAGCAAGTGACCGTGAAATAGATAGGATAGATATAAAAGATTTGAAGAAAATAAAGGAGCTAAAGAAATTAAAATGATATTTAGATGGGAGAAAAGAAAGGAAAAACTTTCACGATATATGAATATTTCTCCTAAGAGAAAACTTGAGTGGCTTCGCCAGATGAATGAGTTTATAGCTAAATGTACTATGAAGCGGGATCGCGCGATAAGACGTAAACTCAGAGAAATTCGGTGAGAGGAACCCTCTTTGGACCGACGTTTGACATAGATTTTGTTCTGTGATAGTATGTTTTTTATTCTGGGCGGTTAGCTCATTTGGTTAGAGCGTTGCGCTTACATCGCAAAGGTGACAGGTTCGACCCCTGTACCGCCCACCAAATTTGCGAACGAAGCGAGCAAATTTGTCCCGAGCGAAGCGAGGGGCATCAAGATATGTAAAATGTCTAATTGGACTCTATACATCGTTGAATGTAAAGACGGTTCTTTATATACAGGCATTACAACTAACCTTGAGAAACGCATAAGACGGCACAACGAAGGCAGGACAACTAAATATACGAGAGGAAGAAAGCCTGTAAAACTTGTATACAGCAAGTTCTTTGATAGCGAGTCTTCTGCGCGTAAAAAAGAGATAGAGATCAAGAAGCTATCTCGTAAAGATAAACTTAAATTGATAACAGTATAAATTTTCTTACGGAAATTTAAGGGGACGTCGTCTAGCTGGCCTAGGATACGAGCTTGTCACGCTCGAGATCGCGGGTTCGAATCCCGTCGTCCCCGCCACTATAAATCGGTAACTGGTTATAGATCAGTTACTTAGCCTTAACCGGTTGGTAATATAACCAGTTACGGCTTTTTTATTTGTCTTGTGTATTTTGAAGATTAGCGCTATTCTTGGGAGTGATAGCACAAAAACGGCACAGTTTTGCATAGTATAAGCACTATGAATAATCTAAGAAAAATAATGAAAATTAAAGACTATGGCGAAAGAGATATTGCCTTAAGAAAATATGCTCAGGAACTAGGCGTTAGCACTCGCCATTTGGTAAATTCAGTTACAGGCAAAACAGACGAACCTAAATTAGTCGACAGAATAAGAAAAGTTGAAGAGCATAACAGAACTGTTGTGAATTGGCGGATTGGTAGCGCTATTGCCGTTCTTACACTAGTATGGTTTATAATTTACAGCTTATTTTTTTATCCACCAAAGTATATATTTGATAATTCCAAACTGAAATTAAAAATGAACCTCTCTTCGAATTTTGCAGAATTCAAACTTCGTTTTGCCCTTCGCAATAAAAACAGAGGCGAAGGTGATATAACAAAACCTTTACTTATAGTGAGTGCTCCAGGAAGTATTAAGAGATATGAGTTGCACCCACAGACAAAATATATTGTTGATATAAAGACTACGGAAAATGGTAGCGAAGTTACAACGGATGATTCCGGAAAAATTATTCATATGCGTGGTTATGGGATTATAGATCAAAATTTTGAGTATAAGCTTTATCAAGATAGAGATAGAGAAATATTAGAATTTCTGAAGGCAAACAGAGACAAGCTGCAATTTAAAATAAAAGGTGAGCCATATAATGCAGTATCTGTGCTGTTGGATACGAAGGGGAAACAGCGGGAGAAATAATTATGAAGTGGATTGACGCAGGAGATATAAGAAATTGGATTACCGGTAAGCAAAGACATTGCCAGCAGACTTTGCCTGAGCTTGTTCGTCGTCTAATTTTGGCTACGGCAAATTCCGTCGAAGAGATAGATTTTCCTAGCGGTGACAACATCGCTACTGGCGGCTGGGATGGTCGTTTAAAGACATCCATGGTTGTACCATTCTTTCCGAGTGGTTTTTCAGGATGGGAAATAAGTATCGAGAACTCTCCCGGTAAGAAAGCTAAAGAAGATTATGCAAAGCGAACAACCGATCCTTTAGGATTATCACCCAAGGACACGACTTTCGTGTTTGTAACTCCGCGCTCATGGCCTGGACGTGGAAAGTGGCAAAACGATATGCGTGCCACCAAGGCATGGAGAGATGTGCGAGTTGTTAACGCAGATGGATTAGAACAGTGGTTAGACTCCGCACCTGCAGTTGCTCTATGGATGGCACGTCAAATTGGTAAAGTAGTTTCGGGCGGCATTCGGGATTTAGAGGCCGTCTGGGAAGAATGGTCAGTGGGAACTAATCCTGTAATGACGGCCGATCTTGTAATAAGCGGTCGCACAAAAGATGTGGAAGAAATTCAGAAATGGATTGGTCAAAGACCAAGTATTCTTGAGGTGCAAGGGGATCACCCGGATGAGGCGCTTGCATTTCTGTATGCGGCAATTGCCACTCTCCCCGAAACCGAAAGGGCGCAGGCCCTTGCTCGTTGTGTTGTTGTCGAAAATATCAATGAATTGAGGCAGCTAATCCAGGCTTTTCAAAATTATCCTCTAATAATTGCCATACCTGGTGAATGTATCGATGCAGCTCCTGCTGCCACTGCCAGAGGACACCATGTTTTTATCAGGGTGGATGCAAAAGTCATCGGTATTAGGGATGTCCTTCGATTATCTCGACCGCAGCGTAGTATCGTAGAAAAGATTTTACATGATAGCGGTTTTCCGGACGCTGAGGCTCAGCGGATCGCAAGAGGTTCCGGTCGAAGTATTCCTGTGCTCCGTCGGCATTTATTTCGCTCTAATGCTGTCAGTGCTCCGGCATGGGCTAATGCGGAATCAGCGCGAATTCTTACTCCGACTCTTCTCGCCGGTTCGTGGAATGAGAACAAAGAGGGAGATCGCCAAGTTATTGAAAAACTCTCCGGCATGAAAAACTACGACGCTTTTATCAAAGAGCTTAATCCATTTCTTTCGATAGATGACTCTCCGATCCGAAAAATCGGGACTATATGGATGTTGAAATCCCCATTGGATGCATGGTTTATTCTCGCGCGCTACATTACTAACGATACCCTAAAACTCTTCCGACAATCTATATTATCCGTTCTTACAAAAACCGATCCGAAGTATGATTTGCCGCCCGAGCAACGCTGGGCAGCCGCCATATATGGTAAATCGAATCCATATTCCGAATGGTTGCGGACCGGACTGGTCGAATCGTTGGTACTTATTGCTGTTTATGCTAACCGCTGTTCTAATGTTGTTTCTACTCAGGCATTTGCCGATACTGTAATAAAAGGGATATTTACCACCACAGACAAATGGGAAGCATGGGCCTCATTAAAAGATGTAACGCCACTGTTGGCAGAGGCTGCTCCGGATAGTTTCCTAGAGGCAGTGGAACAAGGTATTGCAAAAAATCCAAAAGTTTTTCAAGAGCTAATGCAAGATGGTTCGGGTGTTGTGTTTGGTGATTGTAATCACTCCGGATTGCTTTGGGCCATTGAGGGTTTGGTGTGGAGTTCAGAATACTTCGCTCGTGCCGTAAAAGTTCTAAGCGAACTCGCAAATATAGATCCAGGGGGCACGTGGAGTAATCGGCCAATAAATAGTCTTAAAGACATATTTCTACCACGTTTTCCACAAACATATGCCACTCCGGAGGAGCGACTTACTGTCTTGGATATGCTCATCGATAAATATCCACAACTGGTTTGGAAGTTCGGACAGAGTTATTACAAAGGAGGAAGTTTTAGCGAATCACACCGTTTTCGCTGGCGCGATACTGGCGGTATCCGAAGGGGACTAGAACAGGAAAATAAGAAAGCCAACCAAGAATATATACCTAGTCTTTTGTCCAAACTTAGTGATTTGGCGTGTGCAAAAGAAAATATAGTCTCTGCAGTCGACGAATTCACGCGCTTATCTTCTGATGTAAGAGAGAGACTTCTTAAAGTGCTGGAAGAAAGCAACCCAGCAGTTTTTTCAAAAGAAGAACGAGCCGAGTTACTTCAGTGTATTCGAGAAACATTAAACTGGGTAAATAGCTATGGGGATGATGAAAGACGAAAGCAGGTTCCGGGCCTCTATCGCGTATTGGAAAAATTTAATCCTAAGGATGTGCTTGAACGTATAGGTTGGCTATTAAGCACTCCATGGCCTCGATTGCCTCAGGGAGAGCCGAAAGAATATGATGAAAAGAATACGGCGGTAAAAAAATCTCAAGAAGAAGCGGCACGCGAAGTTTTAGATGAAGTGCCATTGGACAGAATTATTGAATTTGCTGGAACCATACAGTATCCCGGTATTCTCGGTTATACGCTAGGAAAAGTGGTACGCGATGAGACAGCAGATGGGATTGTATTGGATGCCATTCTTAAACATATGGATAAACCGATTCTTATTCGTGGTTATGCTGGAGGGAGAGTGAAAGTAACTGGGTCTGGATGGGTAGATAAACAGATCGAACGCATAAAAGTTAAAGGTGGCTATTCACCCGAAGCATGTGCACTTTTATATTTCGGTTTACCGGAAAATATGGCTACTTGGTTAGCCGTAAGCGCACATGGCAAAGGTGTAGAAGACGCATATTGGAAACAGATTAGCGGTTATCTTCGGACCAATAAAAAGGAAGATGCTGTGATGGCAGTCGAAAGATTGCTTGATGTCAAGCGACCAGATACAGCCCTTACTATTGCTGGAGATTCACACATCTCGCTTCCAAGTACACTTCTTCAACATTTGATTCAAGAATTACTGGCAATCGATCCAAAGGATAAGAAATTTCGTGCCGATACCATGACCGGGTTTCATATCGGTCACATATTCAGGCAGCTTTATGAACGAAAAGAACTACCGATTGAAGAAATAGCAAAATTGGAATGGTCGTTTGCAGCCCTCTTTGATGAAATCAGACAGTACACAGGCGCACCTATGGCGCTTCATCGTGTCTTACAAAAAGATCCATCATTTTTTGCCCAACTTATTTCATTTATATACAAACAAGATGGTCGTGCTCCAGATTCCGGACAGAAGGATATTGATAAGGGGGCTGCCGAGAGACGTGCACACGTTGCTTATGAAGTATTAGACTCATGGCGTCTTATGCCGGGGCTTAAAGACGATGGCACGTTTGATGAGAAAGAGTTAATTGATTGGGTTGAAGCTGCTCGCAAACAATGCGCGGAAATAAATCGCGTGAAAGGTGGAGATTTGCAAATCGCTTTTATGCTTGCCCATGCCCCAAGCGATAGCGATGGTATATGGCCACACATCGCGGTAAGAAATCTTATAGAGTGCCTTAATAATGAGCTTATTGATAGACACATTCAAATAGGTATTTATAATAGCCGGGGCGATGTATCCCGTGGTCTAAATGAAGGCGGAAGACAGGAACGGGAGCTGGCGGAAAAATACAATAAAATGAGTGATAAAGTAAAAACAAAGTGGTCACGAACAGGAGCAATGCTTCGTTCAATTGCCGAATCTTATGAGCGAGACGCGAAACATGAAGATATCGATTCCGATTTGCACGATTTACGCTGGGATTAATTTAGTCTTCAATTTATACTACAGTCGATCAGAATTTCAATAACTCGGTAGGACTCAACCCAAAAGCTTTGGCAAGCTTTTCAATCGTAGTTAACCGTACATCCGGCGGAGTTTTAGTAATGAGGAGCAGAATGGAGCTATCGAAGATAATTAGGGATATATGGAGGGAAAACAAGTCCGATTTCGATCATAGGTTAAGCAACTGGGTCAATGTGCTCAACTGTGGTAAGGATGCTTCAGTTTTGGCAAAAAAAGAATTTCACCAGTGGTATCCATTAAAGACATACATTTCTGTTAGCAAGTCAATGTCCAATGCGAGGACAATATATTCAATGCGTTTTTTTGGTCAAGAAGTTGCACATCTTATAGTCAAGAACAAAGAAGTCACATTGCAACTTAAAGAGCATGAGAAGAAGAATAAAGATTGGTTCGGAGTAAAGATAAAAGACGGTAAATACTCATGGTGTGGTGAAGAAGCAAAAAAGTTCAGGGCATGTTTCAAGAAAGTCGCCCAAGCAAAGAACGGTTTCCCGGATGTAAAAAGTCCAGAGCACCGCGTAGAAACAAAGTTCATAGCAGAAATGTGTAAGGGTGCCGGCAAGTTCGGAGTTTCGCGGCTTCAAATTCAACCGGTTATCATCGCCAAAAAGTTCCCTTTACAGGTACCCGTTCCTATCTCGGCCACCACCGGGAAACCGAGAGCAGGAAACGGTTATATTGATATCTTGGCTAGAAGGAAAGCAGAAGATAATAAAGTAAGGCTATCGGTTTGGGAGCTGAAGAGACCGAGAGAATATAGGCATGCGGCGTCCCAGGCATACATTTACGCATATACGCTTCTACAGATTTTGAGACGAACCAACAGTAAAAAGGAATGGTATCGGCTGTTTGGTTTTAAGAGTAAGATTCCAAAAAGTCTTACCATTGAGGCAGTAGTGGCGATAACAAATGACCAGCGTGAAAAATTCTTAAGAGAGAAGGAAAAGTTAGTGAAGAATGTTCCTTTTACTTTTGGACAGGACTCCATTGAGCTTTATGATGCTTATTATCAGGAAAAGTCTGATTCTATTAAGCTTGAGCAGAACCCTTTTCTGAAAAAGTTATGCAACTCATAATCCACCGTGGCACAAAAGAGATCGGTGGAAGTTGCGTTGAGTTACAGGCCTCAAAGACCCGCATCCTTATCGATTTTGGCATGCCGCTTGTTGACGAAAAACGAGAGCCGTTTGACGCAAGTATCCTTCGCGGCAAATCCATAGCCCAACTCAAGGAGTCCAATCTTCTCCCCGACATCAAAGGCCTCTATCGGGACGAGCCAAAAGGCATAGACGCAATTCTTATCTCCCACTCCCATCAGGACCACTATGGTTTACTTGATTACGCAAACCCCGACATCCCTCTTTACATGAGCCAGGGCGTTAAGGCAATGATAGAAGTGTCAAACATATTCATACACAACAAGCCGGGTAAGATAAACGCTAAGGTCGTGAAGCCTTGGAAGTCTTTCAAGATAGGTAACTTCACTATAATACCCTACCTTGTGGATCATTCCGGTCCTGACGCGCTCGCTTTCCTTGTGGAAGCTGACGAGAAACGTGTATATTATTCCGGCGATTTCAGGAGCCACGGAAGAAAAAGTATTGTATTTGAAAACATGCTCAAGAAACCGCCTAATAGTATAGATTATCTTCTATTGGAAGGCTCAATGCTTGGACGGGAAGGACAGCTATATAAAGATGAAATCAGTGTTGAACAAAGGATTAAAGAGATTTTTCGGGAAACGAAAAACATCGTTTTTCTTTCCTGTTCTTCTCAGAACATAGATAGGCTAGTTTCCGCTTACAGAGTTTGCCTACAAACAGGCCGGGCGTTTGTAATAGACCTTTACACCGCGTTCATATTGAGCAAGCTAGGAAAAGTATCTAAGGGCATACCTCAATATAACAGTGATAATATACGAATAAAATTCTGGAAAGCACATGCGGATAGTTTAAACAAGGCCGGCTATCGCGATCTTCTGTATGTATATAATAAACGAAAAATAGAGCTTCTCGAAATAGATAAAAGAAAAGACTCTATACTCATGCTCGTTAGGGATAACAGCGTTTTTCCTCGTACCCTGAAAGAGCTATCTGATATAAAGGGTGCGAAACTAATCTATTCCATGTATGAGAAATATCTAACCGACGAGTTTAAAGGCAAATGCGACAGAAAAGACATTGAAATAGAGCACGTCCATACAAGTGGCCATGCGACGGTGAATGACCTACAGGCCTTTGCAGCTGCGTTAAATCCAAAAACAACAATTCCAATTCATACATTTTTTGCAGATAAATACAAAGAGTTGTTCAAAAACATCGAGGTTTTGAAAGACGGGCAGGTGTTTGATATGCCAAAGAAATCCGCCGCAAAGTAAAGGAGCAGTTTAGTTGAGCCAAATTTAATGAGGTGTGAAATGAGATACAATATGCAATTCCCTTCATATATTACTGGAAAATTAAAGTTCTATGTCTATCTATATATAGACCCACGCAATAATAGGATATTTTATATTGGCAAAGGCAAAGGAAATCGTGCCTTGAGCCATCTTTATGGCAGTTCAGACACAGCTAAGACTAATCGCATCAAAACAATACGGAAAGCTGGCTTAAAACCGAGGATTGAATTCCTGCGTTTTGGATTAACTGGAGAAGAAGCAAAATTAGTTGAAGCCACAGCAATTGATTTAATCGGAAAGAATAATCTTGCAAATATCGTAAGAGGATTTGAATCAACATCATTCGGAAGAACATCCATAGAGGAAGTCGTATCGTGGTATAAAGCGAAATCAGTTAAAATCCAACACAGGGTTATATTGATTATTATAAACAAGCGTTATTATCACGAAATTACTGATGAGGAGCTTTACGAAGCCACAAGAGGTATATGGAAGATTGGAATAAATAGAGAAAAAGCAGAATACGCTTTTGCAGTTTATCAAGGAATTGTCAAGGAGGTATATAAAATATTAGAATGGCACAAAGCGGGAACTCTACATTATAAAACAAGGCAGGTTGATAAGACAAAACTTAAAGGGCGATGGGAATTTATTGGTAAGGTCGCGCCCCCTAAGGTTAATAAATTATATAAAGGAGGAAGCGTAAGAGAGTATCTCCCGAAAGGAACCCAGAACCCCATAAAATATGTAAATATCTAAAACAAGATGTGAGGAGAAAGTAACGAAAGATATAGCCCTAAAATAAAGGGGCAGTTTAAATAAGGAAAGCAAAATGTCAAATCAATCAAAAAGATATCAAACACAGTGGGCTACTCAATTCTATGTGGGTGCAGAGCTAACGAGAAGGGGGTATTTAGTATCTTTAACATTAGGCAACGCTCCTGTGGCAGACTTGCTCGTTGTGAGCCCGAATAAGGAACATTTCACAGTAGAAGTAAAGGGACAAGCCACAAGAAATTTCTGGCTAATTCAGAGAGGTAATCCTCGAGAGGCCTTATTTTTCGTATTAGTTTATCTTCCTAAAAATAATGAAAGTCCTAAATATTATATTATGAGTAGTTCCGAATTGATGGATGAACGCGAGAGATATAAAAACCATATTGAATCGAAGGGTGGAAAATATAGAGACGATATGGGAGGAATTAATTGGTCAACAGCATTGAAGCATGAAAATAGATGGGATAAATTACCGAAGTAGAACTGAGCAACGATAATCTTGCTATGCCAGCCTATTCTGGAAGATAATAAGATTCGGAAAAAATGATATGAACAAACCCATCAAAAAATCATAGCAACAAGCTCATTTTCGAATCAAAAATAGGTAGTAACTGAATAAAAAAACATACTAGTACTGAAAAATTGTAAGTGTTATAATATAAGAAAGGAAATAGAACGATGGGTTTACATAGGAGTAGTATAAATTTTCAGAATTTGATTCAGGATTTATCAGAAAT
>JAUWBJ010000082.1 GCA_030605095.1 Candidatus Omnitrophota bacterium
AAAGAAAAGAAGTTGACACCGGCCGTAGGAATAGGTCTATTTAGAGCCCCTTGTGGGGTAGGTTCAATGATTTGAGTACCGGCGAGGGTTTGTATACCCCCCCGGTGCACGTATACCGCAGAAAGAGGACACTTGCACCGACGAAATTCGAAGGTAGTCCCTGGGTCTCTCGGGTATACCCCCATAGGAAATTTGGCAGAGCGTATGAAAAACGTTTTGAAAAAGGTCTGGGAAGGGGCAGGAAATTTTTAGGATTTTTTTTTTAGAGGGCGTCGGCTCACTCACGAGGGCGTCGGGAAATCTATCGTCGGTCGGGGGATATTCGCCACTCTCTAAAAGAAAAAAAATTTTTGAGGGTAGAGGGGGGACTCACGACCTTAGAGTTTTTCTTTTGTTCGTCCCCCAGCTCTACCAGCTCTAAAAATTTTTTTCTTTTAGGAGGGCTCATATCCAGCCCGACCAGACGATAGATTTCCCAAGACGCCAACTCGTTCGTTCGCCAAGACGCCAGCTCTAAAAAAAACTATTTTACCCTGCGCCTTCCGAAAAATAGTCAAAAAAACTCGTTCGTTTTCCGTTGCCCTTCCCCAGATTTTTTCCGAAACGCCTTCCCGATTTTTCGGGTGCTACTAGGTGGGAGCATAAAGGTAAGAAACAGGGACTACCTTCGATTTTTGTCGGCGCAAGTGTTCTCTTTCGCTGGCGCACGTGTATACGGAGTGCATGCGGATGTATGTAACGCCACATTACATCGATTCTACCCCCCAGGGAGCTCGGAATAGGGTTGTCCTGGTGGCCGATGTCAACTGCACCAGGTAACACAGGAAACCCCTCTACCCCCCAAAACCCGGGGTCATATCCTATCAACCTCGTCGAGAAAGTCGCTCTATGGGGCTATAATAAAGGTTTTTATCGACGAGAAAAGCCATTTGTCGGCTTTTAGGCATAAACCCCCTTTTCATCGATAGCGGGGGGTTATCCACAAGGGCTTAGCAATCAGCCAGCTACTAGAGGTAAAAATCCTCGTCGAGGTAGTCAACGGGCCCAGATCATCGATTCCGGATATCCAGCTCTATTTATCCACACCCAAAATCACTTCAAAAATCAATCAAAACCCAATCGAAAATCAATCGAAAACGCTACACGCAAACATTGGAATTATTATCTAATGTGCCCCTGATATGTTTCTAATTCTTAAATAATTCTCGATAAGCCAACCTAAAAATTCTCATAAACTTTGGCACTTTTACTTCTGTGTGTGTGGCGTTCTCCCTGCTACCTTTTCTCTTTTTAATCTTATCTGTGTGAGACAGAGCCGCCCCCGCTGGGGCGGGGGCGGCAAGACTTCGCCGCTGGACGCGGCTCATAGTGTAGCGCCCTGGGGGGCGCCGAATCAGTGTCTCGGGGCTGAACGCCCCTCGTAGTGTTCGCGCCGTTGGCGGCGCTTTATAGTGTCGGCGCTTGGGCGCCGATGTTCCGCCGACTGGACGTCTCTTTTCCGGCATTTTCACCAGACCCTGCCTTTTTTTGGATTCAAAAAGACCACTACGAGACCGAGCGACGTTCAGGAGCGAGGCGAGATTATTTTAAAAATTTTTTTTCTTTTATGAGTACTGCTTAACAATATCCTCAAAAGACAAACCAGAATCAAAGATTTTCCATTTGTCCCTGGTGTTTATTGCGTCCCAAATTGCAAAATCGACCAGGGTGTCGTCGTCAACATACCGCAACTGACTCCGGGGCAACATATCTTTACTAAAGATCCCTACATGCTTAAACCTTCCACCACACACCGGACAGACACTCGACAACCCAACGTCGCTATCCTCTTTCTCGGTCGGGTTAATACCTTTTGATTCTAAATATTTTTTATATTTAGCGTTAGCAAGTTTTCCATACCAGCGTGTATTATGCCAACCCACAAGAGACACGACCCAATGTTTGTCGTTATCCGATAACATTAAAAATTTATCTGCTGTCGCTATCGGCCTAAAAACATACTTGACCCGATGAATGCGTCTGCCACCCTCCGGGGCGAATTTATAAAAACTATTAATCCTCTTATGGTTCGTTTTAAAACGATCATTAACTACCTTAGTCCACTCACTCCGGAATCGATCTAAAACACCTTGCGACACTTCCCCTTTTCCAAATTCGTCATTGATAGGAAAAAGTACGTTGAAGTGAACGTGCAGCTTGTTACCTTTATCGCCTAACGGGTGCATTCTTACCACGCCGCCTTCGGTCTTAAAATTATGCAAAACAATTTGCCAGGCCTGTCTTTCTAAATAACCCAGGGTATCTTTATCGAGCCGGGATGTGCTGATTTCCTCGGGTAGAGTAAAAACACACTCCCCAAGGGTTCCAAGGTTGACCAATCTATCCAAAGCCCGGATATACCTTCTTTTGTGTGTCATAGAGCCCTTTTTCCCGCACGTAGGACAGAAGTCATACCTGCAATGTATTTTGATATATTTTTCATGCCCAGAGGAGCATTTTAGGCCGACCCAGGTCTGGCCGCACATACTCAATTTTTCGGCCACTTTTTCGTAGTTCTCGAGATTTAACCACTGAAAAATTGCTCTTTTTTTGCCTTTTGCCACAAGTGGTTGGGAATACTCAACTTCTCTAACTTGGGCAGTATCTGGACATAAGCACAGAGAGGACCCCTTATTTAACATGTTTAAAAACCTTTTTTGCTTTACTTATACTAGAGTTCGTTTTTATGCCAAAAATAGGCGAAGGCCTGGCCTTTATAAAGTCATTTTCCGGGTCTATGGGTAAGTAGGGGTGAAGTGGGTAGGTAAGGTACCGTTTCCAAAATATTTCAAAAACTTCCTTGACAGGATATTTGATATGCGCTATATTAGACATACCTGATAAAATCCTTTTTTCTGTTTGAAAAGGTAGCAGGCTCATTAAGAGCCTGCTTTTTTTATAGGTACTATTTTTGTTTACAATTCTACCACTGCTACAATGGGTGTCAAATACTTTTTTTAAACAGGCCAGCTTCTAGAAAAGACTTACTACCCACTTAAAAATCTCTACTATAACCGCTACAACGCCACAGAACGCCAGAAAGAATATGCCGACTAAACACCTTTCCTCAATTTCACGCCCTCGGGGCGTCCAATAATAACCTCTCATTTTCTTTGCCTCTTTCTCACCCTTAATGTTTAAGGTGGTGTAGTATTGCGGTATGGTCTTTATACCCAAAGAGCCGGCCCATTTCAGTCGTTGATAAGGCCGTCTGTTTCCTGACTTTTTTTATTGCTGCTCTACGCGCAGCCACAAGAGACTTTGATTGTTTTCTACCCAATACTTCTGCCATAGAGAGGTCTCTGTCTATGGCTACATCTAAAATAATATGTGCTGCCTTACGAAACATTGTTATCACCCCCTTACATTACAAATATACACAACACATCCACACTTGTCAAGGGTTTATTTTATTTTTTTTGAAGTTTTAACGTAAAGGTTGGAAGCGTAAAAAGACAACTATGCGTCTTGTCCGTCGTAAAAACTCTTTTCAAAAACACCAGACAAAGCTTTTACCGATTCAGGATCCGGTAGCACGTATGAGACTTCAAAATTATTATGACAACTTCTAACACTTAAATTATGGCTGCCAAGGATCGCTTTCTCTTTATCGACGATTAACAATTTAGCATGACAACATCTATTTGCTTTTAAATATCGAACCTTAACATTTCGATTTTTTAATTCTCTCATAGCATAAAGGTTTGTCTTTGCAACACTGCGTCTGTCGTCATGCCAGTTAATAAGAAAGCGCACCCGGACGCCGGATTTTGCTTTATCAAAAAGCTTTTCAAAAAATTCAAGTAACCTTCTACCTCTAGGCCTAGAGTTCATTTCTGCCTTGAACATCGATACATCGATACTTTTCTTAGCCCCGTCGACAAGAGCATTTGCTTGCGGTAGATATTCGTTGTCAATTAGTAGTAGTCCCATACTACCCCCTTCTTATAATAAACAGGTTTTCATGCTTACTCTACGTTACGCCCTACAATTGCGAAAGACCAAAAGAGATCCCTTTGACTACATAAGATATATTTGAACCCGAGGTGAGTAAAAACATCAATCATTTGCCCTGGTAAGAAGGAATGTAAATGGCCGATGAGGTTTCCAGGGCGCCAAAGGATAGCGTCGGGGTGTGGTAAGCACAGAAAAAGAGCAGCGTCTTTTTTTAAGTGAGCCTTCCAACACTTTAAGGCTCCCAAGAAATCTGGGATATGTTCTAAGGTATGAGAGCTAAATATATAATCGTATTTTTCTGCCGGAAGATTGAGAGCATGGAAGGGGTCAGGAATCGTCGTATTGATTAGTCTGGCGCCAGGGAAATGGTATTGTGGCACGCCGCCTATATCTAAACCTTCACACTTGCAGAATTCCTG